>NZ_CM002285.1:2758223-2773488 GCF_000497445.1 Streptomyces roseochromogenus subsp. oscitans DS 12.976
CGCGCGCGCCGCGCTGGCCGAGCCACGGTTCGGGCCGGTGGTGGAGTGGGCGCGCATCGGCCCGTACCGGCTGCTGACCGCGCTGCCGCCGCAGGCCGCGCACGATCCCGTGGTCGGCGCGCTCCTCTCCCCCGCCCATCGGGAGCTGGCCCGCACCGCCGAGGTCTACCTCGACTGCGCGGGCCAGGCCGGCCGTACAGCCGCCGAACTGGGCATCCACCGGCAGACCTTGTACTACCGCCTGTCCCGGGTCGAGCAGCTGACCGGCCTCGACCTGGACGACGGCGAGGACCGGCTGCTGCTGCACATGGCGCTGAAGCGGGCGCGGCTGTGAGCGGTTACTTTCCGGCGAGGTGGGTGATGAACTCCGTCCAGGCCCGGGCGGGGAGGAGGAGGGCGGGGCCGTGGGGGGCCTTGGAGTCGCGGATGGCGATGTGGGGGTGGAGGGGGGCTGCTTCGAGGCAGTTCTGGCCGGGATCACTGTAGGAGGACTTGAACCAAGCGTGCTCAGGAGCCAGTTCGATGGAAACGGGATACGCAGGCATGGTCCTAAAGCTCTCGTTCTCGTCGTTGCAGGAACCCGGGCGTGTCCTCAGGTGGCAGGGCTGATGCTGCCATGGCGACGAAGCGGCGGGTGAACCGGTCGACTTCCCGCCCACCTCTTGGCGCCGCATTCGCAACTCCACGCTACTTCGGAAGCTGCGCCCCTCCCTCAATTGGCGAAGCTGCAAGCCAAGTTCAAGTCGTTGTGCCGTGCGGGTTGCTCGTGGACGCGTCGGGCCCAGTACGGGCGTTCCCCGAACCGGGCCGCGAGCACGCCGGAGGCGAACGTGGCCGGGGACTCCTGGTCGTCGCTCAACTCGCCGAGGAGCTGGACTGGTTCCTGAGGGCGGAGGTCGGCAAGACGGTACGGGTGCGGCTGGGTGCCTCAGGCCCGAGCTGAAGAGTCGCCCACCGCCTCGATGATCCGCCGCAGCCCCTCGGTCAGCTGCTCGGCCGTGGTCGCCGAGTCCGGGTCGAAGAGCCACTGGACCATGAGTCCGTTGAGCAGCGTCTGATAGAGGCGCCCCTCGCTCTCGGCCGCCTCTTTGTCGAGTTCGGCCTCCGGGACACCGCTGAACATGGCCGCGAGCCCCGCACGGCCCTCCTTCTGCGCCTCGGCCAGGAGCTTGCGCACCTCCTCCAACCGCTCGTCCTGGAACATCAGCTCGAAGCTGAGCAGCCAGATCGCCCGCGACTCGGGCACCGTACGGATGATGCTCGTCCACACCTCCTGGAAGCGCTCCAGCGTCCCCGGAGGCTGCGTCACCTTCCCGCCGATCCCCGGGTCGAACCGCTCCCCCACACCCTCGATCAGCGAGATATAGGCCTGCACCAGCAACTCGGCCTTCGACCCGTAGTGGTAGCCGATCGACGCCAGGTTGGTGCCCGACTCCTTGACGATGTCCCGCGCGGTCGTACGCAGGAACCCCTTCTCCAGCAGGCAGCGCTTGGCGCCTTCGAGCAGATCCTCACGGTGTCCCATGCGCACCACCCTACCGCCGATCCATACAGCCGTCCTAGACAAGTGACTTATACATTCGTTCTAGACAATCGTTTAAGACGCTCGTACAGTCACTGGCATGACGACGAACTCGATGGGCACAACGCCCTCCGTCGGCGCCGACAGCGCCGCCCCCGCCCGCGCCGGACGGCGCGAGTGGACCGCTCTCGGCGTGCTGATGCTGCCGCTGCTGCTGGTCTCCATGGACGTCTCGGTCCTGTACTTCGCGACCCCCGCGATCAGCGCGGACCTGCACCCGAGCGGCACCCAGCAGCTGTGGATCTACGACATCTACGGCTTCGTCCTGGCCGGCCTGCTGATGACCATGGGCTCCCTCGGTGACCGCATCGGCCGCCGCAAGCTCCTCCTGACGGGTGCCGCGGCGTTCGGCGGCGCCTCGCTGCTCGCGGCCTACGCCGACAGCGCCGGGACCCTGATCGCGGCCCGCGCGGTCCTCGGCATCGGCGGCGCGACCCTGATGCCGTCCACGATGGCGTTGGTGCGCACGATGTTCACCGACCCCGGCCAGCGGGCGAAGGCGATCGGCCTGTGGTCCGGCGTGATGACCGGCGGTATCGCGCTCGGCTCGGTGATGAGCGGCCTGCTCGTGGAGCACTTCTGGTGGGGGTCGGTCTTCCTGGTCAACCTGCCCGCCATGACCCTGCTCCTGCTCCTCGGCCCGGTGCTGCTGCCGGAGTCCAGGGACCCGAACCCCGGGCGTTTCGACTGGCTGAGCGTCCCGCTGTCGATGGCCGCCGTACTCCCCGTGATCTACGGCCTGAAGGAGATCCCCTCCGAGGGCTGGCACCCGCTGTACGTCGTCTCGATCGCCGTCGGCCTGCTCTTCGCAGCCCTGTTCGTCCGCCGGCAGCGCACGGGCGCCTCTCCGCTGATCCCGCCGGCCCTGCTGAAGGGCCACGGTTTCACCCCGGCGCTGGTCCTGAACCTCATCGCCGCCCTCGCCATGATGGGTTCCGCCATCTTCACCACGCAGTACCTGCAGTCGGTCCTCGGCAAGAGCCCGCTCGCCGCGGCCCTGTGGAGCCTGCTGCCCTCGGTGTTCATCGGCTTCGCCGGTCCGGTCACCGCGCAGCTCGTCCAGCGGGGCGTCAACCGGGGTTACGTCGTCGCCGGCGGCTTCGCGGCCATGACGGCAGGTTTCTCGATGCTGGCCTTCCTCGGCACGGACTCACTGTGGCTGGCGCTCGTCGGCGCCGGTGTCCTCGCCTGCGGGATGGTCGCGATCACGTCCCAGCTGGTCGACCTGGCCATGCGCAGCGCCCCGGTGGAACGGGCGGGCACGGCCTCCTCACTGCTGGAGACCGGTACCGAGTTCGGCGGCGCGCTCGGTATGGCCGTCCTCGGCTCCATCGGTACGGCGGTCTACCGCCACGAGATGCCGGCCTCCGCCCCGGCCGGGGCTCGCGAATCCCTGGGCGACGCCCTCGCCACGGCCGCGCATCTCCCGGCCGGGGCCGGTGCGTCCCTCCTCACCACGGCCCGGCAGGCGTTCACCGACGGTTTCCAGGGCGCGGCGATCGCCGGGGCGGTGGTGGTGGCGCTGGCGGCGGCGGGGGCGGCGGTGACGCTGCGGAGGATCGAGGTGAGGGACGAGAAGTAGGGCACGAAAAAACGCCGTACGGGCTGAGATCTCTCAGCCCGTACGGCGTTTTCAGGATGTTTCAGACCAGGTTCACCGAGCGGGCGGACGTCGCCCCGATCTCCGCGGCAACCTCGGCCAGAACGCCGGAGGCAACCGTGTCGTCCACGGTGAGAACGGCCAGTGCCTCTCCGCCCACCGCCGCGCGAGCGACCTGCATGCCGGCGATGTTGATGCCCGCCTCGCCCAGGATGCGGCCGACGGTGCCGACGACACCGGGACGGTCCTCGTAGCGCAGGACGACCATGTGGTCGGCGAGGGCGAGGTCGACGTCGAAGTCGCCGACCGCGACGATCTTCTGAAGGTGCTTCGGGCCGGCCAGTGTGCCGGAGACCGAGACCTCCTCGCCGCCGGCGAGGGTGCCGCGCACGGTGACGACGTTGCGGTGCTCGGCCGACTCGGAGCTGGTGGTCAGCCGGACCTCGACGCCGCGCTCCTGCGCGAACAGCGGCGCGTTGACGTACGACACCGTCTCGTCGACGACGTCCTCGAAGACACCCTTGAGCGCGGACAGCTCCAGCACCTTCACGTCGTGCTGGGTGATCTCGCCGTAGACCTCGACGTCGAGGCGGTGCGCGACCTCGCCGGCGAGCGCCGTGAAGATACGGCCGAGGCGCTCCGCGAGCGGCAGACCGGGCTTGACGTCCTCGGCGATGACACCGCCCTGGACGTTCACCGCGTCCGGGACCAGCTCACCGGCGAGGGCGAGGCGGACGGACTTGGCGACGGCGATGCCCGCCTTCTCCTGGGCCTCGTCGGTGGAGGCGCCGAGGTGCGGGGTGCAGACGACCTGGTCCAGCTCGAACAGCGGGGAGTCGGTGCACGGCTCCTTCGCGTACACGTCGAGGCCGGCGCCGGCGACCCGGCCCTCCTTCAGCGCCGCGTACAGCGCCTCCTCGTCGACGATGCCACCGCGCGCGGCGTTGACGATGCGCACGCTCGGCTTGACCTTGCGCAGCGCCTCGTCGCCGATGAGGCCGAGGGTCTCGGGGGTCTTGGGCAAGTGGACGGTGATGAAGTCGGAGACCTCCAGCAGCTCGTCCAGGGAGAGGACCTTCACGCCCATCTGGGCGGCCCGCGCGGGCTGGACGTAGGGGTCGTAGGCGACGACCTTCATACCGAAGGCGGACATCCGCTGGGCGACCAGGGCGCCGATGCGGCCGAGGCCGACGACACCGAGGGTCTTCTCGGCCAGCTCGACGCCCGTGTACTTGCTGCGCTTCCACTCGCCGTTCTTCAGCGCGGCGTTGGCCTGCGGGATGTTGCGGGCGGTGGAGAGGATCAGACCGCAGGCCAGCTCGGCGGCGGTCACGATGTTGGAGGTCGGGGCGTTGACGACCATCACGCCGGCCTTGGTGGCGGCGGAGACGTCGACGTTGTCCAGGCCGACGCCGGCGCGGGCGACGACCTTGAGCTTCTTCGCCGCGGCGACCGCCTCGGCGTCGACCTTGGTGGCAGAACGGATCAGGATCGCGTCGACGTCGGCGATGGCGGGGAGCAGTTCGGCTCGGTCCGCTCCGTTGGTGTGCCGGATCTCGAAGTCCGGGCCGAGTGCGTCCACGGTCGCGGGCGACAGCTCTTCAGCGATGAGTACGACGGGTTTCGAGCTCACGTGAGGTCCTCACAAGTCCAGAGCATGCGGACGGCCGTCCCGACGGCCGCAGGCGGAGGAGGGGCTAGCCGCGGAAGACGCACGACGCTGTGGGCCTGACGCGTGTTGTTCAGCAGTCTAGTGGCGCGACGGTGGTCGTCTTGCGCCTCTGCGGAAGGATCACCCGTCCGGTGCTGGACGGGGTGGACAACAGACGGACAACGGGGGCCGGAGCAGTCTGCCCCGACCCCCTGACGTGAGGCTTACGCCTCCTCGTTCACCCAGCTCATCAGCTTGCGGAGCTGCTTGCCGGTGGTCTCCAGCAGGTGCTCGGAGTCCTGCTTCTTGTACTCGTTGTACTTCTTCAGGCCGCCGTGGTACTCGTCCATCCAGTTCTGGGCGAAGGAGCCGTCCTGGATCTCGGCGAGGACCTGCTTCATCTCGGCCTTGGTGGCGTCCGTGATGATGCGCGGGCCGGTGACGTAGTCGCCCCACTCGGCGGTCTCGGAGATGGACCAGCGCATCTTCTCCAGGCCGCCCTCGTACATGAGGTCCACGATCAGCTTCAGCTCGTGCAGGCACTCGAAGTAGGCGATCTCCGGCTGGTAGCCGGCCTCGGTCAGGGTCTCGAAGCCCGCCTTGACCAGCGCGGCCGTACCACCGCAGAGGACGGCCTGCTCGCCGAACAGGTCGGTCTCGGTCTCCTCGGTGAAGGTCGTCTTGATGACGCCGGCGCGGGTGCCGCCGATGCCCTTCGCGTACGACAGGGCCAGCTTGAAGGCGTTGCCGGAGGCGTCCTGCTCGACGGCGGCGATGCACGGAACGCCGCGGCCCTCCTCGTACTGACGGCGGACCAGGTGGCCCGGGCCCTTCGGGGCGACCATGCAGACGTCCACGCCGGCCGGGGGCTTGATGAAGCCGAAGCGGATGTTGAAGCCGTGACCGAAGAACAGCGCGTCGCCGTCCTTCAGGTTCGGGGCGATGGACTCCTCGTAGACCTGGGCCTGGATCGGGTCCGGGACCAGGATCATGATGACGTCGGCCTCGGCGGCGGCCGCGGCCGGGGTCACCACGCGCAGGCCCTGCTCCTCGGCCTTGGCCTTGGACTTGGAGCCCTCGTGCAGACCGACGCGGACGTCGACACCGGAGTCACGCAGCGACAGCGCGTGGGCGTGGCCCTGGCTGCCGTAGCCGATGACCGCGACCTTGCGGCCCTGGATGATGGACAGGTCGGCGTCAGCGTCGTAGAACAGCTCGGCCACTTTGGGTTCTCTCCTTGGTGTGCAGGTTGTGCGTCCCACCGTATGACGGTGAGGGGATGGGAAGTCTCGTGATCTCGGCATCCGGGCGGACGACGTGTCGCCGACCGCTCGGATCCGGCCTTTCGCGGACCGGTCGAGTCCAGCCTTGCGCGGACCGGTCGAGTCCGGCTTTACGCGGTTCGATCGAGTCCGGCTTCACGCGGTTCGGCCGAGTCCGGCGCTACGCGCTCCGGTCGAGCGCGCGCAGCGAGCGGTCGGTGATCGAACGGGCGCCGCGGCCGATCGCGATCGTGCCGGACTGCACCAGCTCCTTGATGCCGAACGGCTCCAGCATCTTGAGCATGGCGGACAGCTTGTCACTCGATCCGGTGGCCTCGATCGTGACGGCCTCCGGGGAGACGTCGACGGTCTTGGCGCGGAACAGCTGGACGATCTCGACGATCTGGGAGCGGGTCTCGTTGTCGGCCCGGACCTTCACCAGGACGAGTTCGCGCTGCACGGCCTGACCGGGCTCCAGCTCGACGATCTTCAGCACGTTGACGAGCTTGTTGAGCTGCTTGGTCACCTGCTCCAGCGGAAGATCCTCGACACCCACCACGATGGTGATGCGGGAGATGTCGGGGTGCTCGGTGACACCGACCGCGAGCGAGTCGATGTTGAAGCCGCGCCGCGAGAACAGGGCGGCGATCCGGGCGAGGATGCCCGGCGTGTTCTCCACCAGGACGGAGAGCGTGTGCTTGGACATGGTCTTTTACGTCTCTCTCGCTCAGTCGTCTTCGTTGTCGCCGAAGTCGGGGCGGACGTCCCGGGCGGCCATGATCTCGTCGTTGGAGGTGCCGGCGGCGACCATCGGCCACACCATCGCGTCCTCGTGGACGATGAAGTCGATGACGACCGGGCGGTCGTTGATGGAGTTCGCCTCTTCGATGACCTTGTCCAGGTCCTCCGGGCGCTCGCAGCGCAGGCCCACACAGCCCATCGCCTCGGACAGCTTCACGAAGTCCGGCACGCGCGTGCCCTTCGCGTCCGGGTTGATGTCCTCCGGACCGCTGTGCAGCACGGTGTTGGAGTAACGCTGGTTGTAGAAGAGGGTCTGCCACTGGCGGACCATCCCGAGGGCGCCGTTGTTGATGATGGCGACCTTGATCGGGATGTTGTTCAGGGCGCAGGTGGTCAGTTCCTGGTTGGTCATCTGGAAGCAGCCGTCGCCGTCGATCGCCCAGACCGTCCGGTCCGGCCGACCGGCCTTGGCGCCCATTGCGGCCGGGACCGCGTAGCCCATGGTTCCGGCGCCGCCGGAGTTGAGCCAAGTGGCGGGCTTCTCGTACTGGATGAAGTGCGCGGACCACATCTGGTGCTGGCCGACGCCCGCCGCGAAGATCGTGCCCTCGGGCGCGAGCTGCCCGATGCGCTCGATGACCTGCTGCGGGGCCAGGGAGCCGTCCTCGGGCTGGTCGTAGCCGAGCGGGTAGGTCTCGCGCCAGCGGTTCAGGTCGCTCCACCAGGCGGTGTAGTCGCCCTTGTGGCCCTCGCTGTGCTCCTTCTGCACGGCCTGGACCAGGTCGGCGATGACCTCGCGGGCGTCACCGACGATCGGCACGTCGGCGGCGCGGTTCTTGCCGATCTCGGCCGGGTCGATGTCGGCGTGGACGATCTTGGCGTACGGGGCGAAGCTGTCCAGCTTGCCGGTGACGCGGTCGTCGAAGCGGGCGCCGAGGGCGACGATCAGGTCGGCCTTCTGCAGCGCGGTGACGGCGGTGACCGCACCGTGCATGCCCGGCATTCCCACGTGCAGCGGGTGGCTGTCCGGGAACGCGCCGAGCGCCATCAGGGTGGTGGTGACGGGCGCTCCGGTGAGTTCGGCGAGGACCTTCAGCTCGGCGGTGGCCTGCGCCTTGAGGACGCCGCCGCCGACGTAGAGGACGGGCCGCCTGGCGGAGGTGATCAGCTTGGCCGCCTCGCGGATCTGCTTGGCGTGCGGCTTGGTCACCGGGCGGTAGCCGGGCAGGTCCATGGTGGGCGGCCAGGAGAAGGTCGTCCTCGCCTGGAGGGCGTCCTTGGCGATGTCGACCAGGACCGGGCCGGGGCGGCCGGTGGAGGCGATGTGGAACGCCTGCGCGATGATCCGCGGGATGTCCTCGGCCTTGGTGACGAGGAAGTTGTGCTTGGTGATCGGCATGGTGATGCCGACGATGTCCGCCTCCTGGAAGGCGTCCGTGCCGATCGACTTCGAGGCGACCTGACCGGTGATCGCGACCAGCGGCACGGAGTCCATGTGTGCGTCCGCGATCGGCGTGACCAGGTTGGTGGCGCCCGGGCCGCTCGTCGCCATGCACACGCCGACCTTGCCGGTGGCCTGCGCATATCCGGTGGCCGCGTGTCCGGCACCCTGCTCGTGGCGGACCAGGACGTGGCGCACCCGGGTGGAGTCCATCAGCGGGTCGTACGCCGGCAGGATCGCGCCGCCGGGGATACCGAATACCGTCTCAGCGCCGACCTCCTCGAGGGAGCGGATGAGGGACTGCGCACCCGTGACGTGCTCGACGGGGGCGGAGTGCTGTCCTCCGGATCGGGGCCGCGGCTGCGGATGGGCCCCGGTGGCCTGCTCGGTCATCGGCATTCTCTTCTCGATGCTGAGGGTTTTTGCGAGGTTTGTACGGAGCTCAAGTGCTGCACGAGAGGCGCTCGTGCAACAAAAAACCCCTCGTGCCGTAGGGCAAGCGAGGGGAGCGCGCCGGTGTGGTCGCTGGGGATTCCGGATCGTCCTCCGGTGGGTCCCAGCTCAGCCGACGCGCTGTCCAAGTACGAGAATTCGGGTGCGCATGGCACTGACCCTCCCCCTGACGCGCACCAGGTGTCAAGTGGGTGGGACAGGAGTCTCAGAATGTGAACGCAGGGCACTACCGCCTCCCAGGACAGCGGGTACACCCCCTGTGTACACCCCCGCGCGTCCCTGCGGCTCCCTGAGACTGCCGGCGAACGCCGGTTCCGCCGGGGCGTGCGGCACCGGATAGTGGCCGGTTCCCAACGCCCGGCGCAGCCGGTACTCGTCCAGCGGCCCGGCGAACGCCATGCCCTGCCCGTGTGTGCAGCCCATCGCGCGCAGCGCGACCACCTGCTCCGGCAGGTCCACACCGTCTGCCGTGGACTGCAGCCCGAGATCGCCGGCGATCCGCAGCAGACCGCTGGTGATCTTGTGCAGCCGCGCGGACTCCACGACGCCCTCGACCAGGCTGCGGTCGAGCTTGAGGATGTCGACGGGGAGCCTTCTGAGGGCCGTGATGGCCGCGTGGCCGCTGCCGAAGCCGTCCAGCGCGATCCGTACCCCGAGCCGGCTGAGCGCGGTCAGCCGGCGCTCCAGCTCGTCCAGGGAGATCCGCGGGTCGGTCTCGGACAGCTCGACGACCAGTGCGCCGGGCGGCAGCCCGTGCCGGGTCAGCAGCGCCTCCACCGAGCCCAGCGGCATGGAGCGGTCCAGCAGCCGCCGGGCGCTCATCCGTACGGTCACCGGGACGACGACCCCGGTGGCCGCGCGCTCGGCGGCCTGCTCGACGGCCTGCTGCAGGATCCAGCGGTCCAGCTCGGCGGTCTTGTCGCCGTCCTCGGCCACCCGGAGGAACTCGGCCGGGGTGAACAGCACCCCCTGCGAGGAGCGCCAGCGCGCCTGCGCCGAGACCGCCGTGATCCGGCCGTCGTCCAGGCACACCACGGGCTGGTGCAGCAGGGCGAACTCGCCGTCGTGCAGGGCGGCGCGCAGCCGGGTGGCCAGCTCCGCCTTGCGTACGACGTCCTGCTGCATCTGCGGCTTGTACAGCTCGACCCGGCCCTTTCCGGCCGATTTCGCGCGGTACATCGCCAGGTCGGCGTTGCGCAGCAGCTCGCCCGCGCCGAGGCCCGGCTCGGCGAAGGCGACGCCGATGGAGGCGTTGACCCGGACATCGTTGCCGTCGATCGGGTACGGCTGGGAGAGGGTCACCCTCAGGCGTTCGGCCAGCTCCAGGATGTTCCGCTCCCGGGCGGCACGGTCACGGGTGCCGTCCCCGACGATCAGGGCCGCGAACTCGTCACCGCCCAGCCGGGAGGCGGTGTCCCCCTGCCGGACCGCGTCCTGGAGTCTGCGGGCGGCCTGGACGAGCAGTTCGTCCCCGGCCTGGTGCCCGATCGTGTCGTTGACGGCCTTGAAGCCGTCCAGGTCGATGAAGAGCACCGCCGTGTTGCGCAGGGCGGCACCCCGGTCGGTGGCCCGGCGGCCGGACAGGGCCTGCTGCACGCGCCGGGTGAACAGGGCGCGGTTGGGCAGGTCGGTCAGCGGGTCGTGCTCGGCGTTGTGCTGCAACTGCGCCTGCAGACGCACCCGTTCGGTCACGTCACGGCTGTTGAAGATCAGGCCGCCGTGGTGGCGGTTGACGGTCGACTCCACGTTGAGCCAGCCGCCGTCGCCGGACCGGAAGCGGCACTCGATGCGGGTGGTGGGTTCCTCCAGCGGGCTGGCGGCGAGGAAGCGGCGCACCTCGTGCACCACGCAGCCGAGATCCTCCGGGTGGATCAGACCGGCCAGCTCTCCGCCCACGAGTTCCTCGGCGGGCCGGCCGTAGACCCCGGCGGCGGCCGGGGAGACGTAGCGCAGGATGCCGTTGGGCGCCGCGATCATGATCACGTCGCTGGAGCCCTGCACCAGGGAGCGGAAGTGGTTCTCCTTCTGTGCCAGTTCCTGGGTGAGTGTGATGTTGTCCAGCAGCATGATGCCCTGCCGGATGACGAGTGCGAGCACTACGGCGCCCGCGGTGATGAGGACCACGTGGTCGGGTCGGCGGCCGTTGAGGACGTTGTACAGGATGCCCAGGGTGCACACTGCGGCGGCGAGGTACGGGGTGAGTGCGGCGATGGAGCCGGTGAGCGGGCGGCCGGCCGGATACCGGCTGTGCTCACCTCCCGGTGCGGGCACGGACACGTGCTGGTGGCCCGTGCCGCGCTGTCCGGGCAGGTGCTCGTGGACCACGCGCGTGTGCCCGTCCGGTGCGTGCGCCTCCTGCGCACCCGTGCCGCGCGGTGCGGCCCAGGGGGCGTAGGCGAGCAGCAGCGAACCGGCGAACCAGCCGGCGTCCAGCAGCTGACCGGAGTGGTAACTGCTGTGCAGCAGCGGCGAGGTGAACAGCGCGTCGCACATCACGGTCAGCGCGAGCGCGCCAATCGCCGTGTTCACCGCGGTGCGGTTGTTGCCCGGGGCGCGGCGGAAGTGCAGCGCGAGCACCATGCTGACGAGCGCGATGTCGAGCAGCGGGTACGCCAGCGACAGCGCGGTGTGCGCCACGCTCGGCCCGTCGAACCGGGCCGCCTGGGCGAGCGCGAGGCTCCACGACAGCGTGAGCAGCGAGCCGCCGATCAGCCAGGCGTCGAGCCCCAGGCAGATCCAGCCGGCCTTGGTCACCGGCCGTTTGGCGAGCACCAGCAGGCCCACGATGGCGGGCGGCGCGAAGCACAGGAAGAACAGGTCGGCGTAGGAGGGGCTGGGCACGGGCCGTCCGAGGACGACCTCGTACCACCCCCAGACCGCGTTGCCGAGGGCCGCCATCGCCGAGGAGAGGGCGAACAGCAGCCAGGCCGAGCGGAAGCGGATGCGCGGATTGCGGGCGTACCGGAAGCATGAGACGGCGGCGGTGCCCGCCGCGGCGCTCAGTCCGAAGTCGCCCATGATCAACGCCAGTTCGCCCGTACCCCAGTCGAACGCGGCCCCGACGGCGTAGGCCGCGCAGACCAGGGCGAGGACGAGTTGCTCCACCGTGCGAGTGCCCTCACCGGCGGCCGGCCGGCGGGGCGGCGACGCCTGCTGCGGGAGCGGTGCGCGCACCGCTCCGTCGAGGGCGGTCGTCATCGAGGGCGGCGCGCTCACCGGGGCCTCCCGGTCCGCGCCGCTCCCGGGTCCCGACGGTCCCGGTGCGCTGGGTGTGTGTGCCTCCTGCGGGCGCTGTGCCTCCGCTGGTGATGGCTGGTGTGGTGGCCGCGCCTGCGCGCGGCCGTGCGCCAGGGCCGCCGTCGGCGGCTCCGCCGCGTCGGATCGTTCGTCCATAGGCCGTGCATCGCCCGTCGCCCCCCTCACAAAATCTGAAATGTCCATCCCCGGCGCCGTACGTCGGCGGCGCAGCCCCTGTCGGGACGATACACCAGGATCGTCACTCAGGGACATAGCTTCTCTACGCTCCGTGACGACCAGCGGGGATGCACGTACAGGCCGCGTCCGGGGGGTTGCGGAGGGTGCCGAAAGCCGGTTTACGCGCCCGTCGTGAGGACCACGTTGCGCAGGGGCTCGTGGTTCACGAACCGGGTCAGCTGGTCGACGAGGAGCCGCTTGGCACGCGGCAGGAAGGCCGAGGAGGGCCCGCCCACATGGGGCGTGATGAGCACGCCGGGGGCCTGCCAGAGCGGGTGTCCGGGCGGCAGCGGCTCGGGATCGGTGACGTCGAGGGCCGCGCTGATACGGCCTTTCTCCAGCTCCGCGAGCAGCGCCTCGGTGTCGACGACGGGCCCGCGCGCCACGTTCACCAGCAGCGCTCCGTCCTTCATCCGCCCGAGGAATTCGGCGTCCACCAGCCCTCGCGTCGCCTCCGTCAAGGGCGTGGACAGGATCACGACGTCGGCGTGCGGAAGCAGGGAGGGCAATTCGGTGAGCGGATGCACCGGACCGCGCGCCGTGGTGCGCTCAGAGCGCGCGACGCGCGCCACCCGCGCGAGTTCAAAGGGCGCGAGCCGGTCTTCGATGGCGGCGCCGATCGCGCCGTAACCGACGATGAGGACGGTCTTGTCGGCGAGGGCGGGATGGAACGCGCTCTCCCAGCGCTCCTGTTGCTGGGCGCGGACGAATCCGGGGATGCCGCGCAGCGAGGCGAGGGTCAGGGTGAGGGCGAGTTCGGCGGTGCTCGCCTCGTGCACCCCGCGCGCGTTGCACAGCTGGACACCCGGCCGGATGGCCGACAGGCGCGCGGTGACGTCGTCGACGCCCGCCGTCAGCGTCTGGATGACCCGGACGTGGGTCAGCTGCTCCAGCGGGCGCACCCTGACCGTCCATCGCTTCATGTACGGCACCACGTACAGGACGCAGTCCGCCGGGTCGCCGGGAAAGGGCTGGTCACCGTCCTCGCCGCCGTCCCAGAACAGATACCGGGGCCCCTCGGGAAGCCCCTCGATCTCCTCCGGCGCGATGGGAAGCCATACGTCTGCACTCATGGCATGGAGGCTATGTCAGGTACGCGCGCGTGCAGAGGTTAGGTTGGGAGCCGGGCAGAGGGAGGGTCACGAGCAGGTGGAGCGCAGGACGATCGGCGCGGGGGCGCTCGCGGTGGGGGCCGTCGGACTCGGGTGCATGCCGATGAGCTGGGCGTACAGCGGGTCACGGCAGCGGGGCGACGCATCGGTCAGAGCCGTGCACCGCGCGCTGGATCTCGGCTCGACCCTCCTCGACACGGCGGACATGTACGGCCCGTTCACCAACGAGTTGCTGCTGGGCCGGGTGCTGAAGGAGCGGCGCGCGGACGCCTTTGTCTCCACGAAGGCGGGGCTGCTGGTGGGCGAGCAGCACATCGTGGCCAACGGGCGCCCCGGGTATGTGAAGCGGGCCTGCGACGCCTCGCTGCGGCGCCTGCAGACGGACGTGATCGACCTCTACCAGCTGCACCGCGCCGACCCCGAGGTCCCGGTCGAGGAGACCTGGGGCGCGATGGCCGAGCTGGTGCGGGCCGGCAAGGTGCGGGCGCTGGGCCTGTGCGCGATGGGTGCGCGCGGCGGCCGCCGCTCCGGGGCCGGGCTGCACGACGGCACCCTGCGCCAGCTGCAGCGGGTGCAGCAGGTGTTCCCGGTGGCCGCGGTGGAGGCGGAGCTGTCGGTGTGGTCGCCGGAGGCCCTGCGGGCGCTGCTGCCGTGGTGCGAGGCGCGGGGCGTGGGTCTCCTCGCGGCGATGCCGCTGGGCAACGGCTTCCTGAGCGGCACGCTGACCCCCGGCGAGGGCTTCGAACCGGACGACATCCGGGCCCGCCATCCCCGTTTCACGGCCGAGATGATGGCGGCCAACCAGCCGATCGTCGCGGGCCTGCGCCGCATCGCGCGCCGCCACGGCGAGCAGGTCACCCCGGCCCAGGTGGCCCTGGCCTGGGTGCTGGCCCAGGGCCGCCATGTGATCGCCCTTCCGGGCACGAAGCAGGAACGCTGGGCCGAGGAGAACGCGGCGGCGGCCGAGCTGCGCCTGACCGCACAGGACTTGGCGGAGGTGTCCCGACTGCCGGCGGCCCAGGGGTCCTGGGACTGACGGGCTCCCGGGACCCGTCGCGAGGAAACGGCAACCCAGGCCGGGCGGGCCCTGTCCGAGAAGGAACACCTGCCACTGGACCACCGCCACGAAAGGACCAAGCTCGTGCAACACCGAGCTGCGCCAGCCGTGTTGGCCGCAGCCGCCCTCCTGCTCACGGCCGGCTGCCCCCGGCCGGCGGCCCAGGAGTCCTGGGACTGACGGCTTCCCGGGGACACCCGGCGAAGGGGGACGACCGGGTACTGGAGGCGGAGGTGAAGTAACGCCCACCGGACCGCTCACGCCTCCTCGGCGCCCTCCGGCCGGCCCTCCTCCGGCTCCTCCTCGGCGGGCGGTGGTCCGGGACGGCGTATGACCGCCTTCCCCGAAGCCAGGTCTATCGGCCCCCGCCCGGGGTCGGCGTCCCCCACGTCCTCGCGGGTCAACTCCAGCCGGTTCTGCTCATCCCGCGTGTGTTTGCGGCTGGGCGCGAACAGTTCCTCGAAGGCGTTGAACACGGAACCCCCCATTTCTCACGTTACGGCTCTTCTCCAGCGCAGGTCTCAGCCCGCCGTACCGGCAGTGAGCGGCTCGGCCGGGAAGAGGCCCAGCCGGTGTGCCGTCGCCGCCGCCTCGCCCCGGCCCGAGACGCCGAGCTTGCTCAGGATGTTGGAGACGTGGACGCTCGCGGTCTTCGGGGAGATGAACAGCTCCTCGGCGATCTGGCGGTTGGTGCGGCCGGCCGACACCAGGCGCAGCACGTCCCGCTCCCGGCTGGTGAGGCCGAGGGCCGCGGCCGGGTCGGCGGGGGCGAGGGCCTCTCGGGAGGCGCGGGTCAGGGTGAGACGGGCGCGCTGGGCAAGCCGGGCGACGTCATCGGCGAGGGACCGGGCGTCGAGGTGGCCGGCGACCGCCGCGGCCAGCCGGAGCAGTT
>NZ_CM002285.1:2773513-2774053 GCF_000497445.1 Streptomyces roseochromogenus subsp. oscitans DS 12.976
AGTGCCGCGGCGAGGCGGTGGCGGACCCGGGCGAGTTCGTACGGGCGGTCCAGGCACTCGAAGGCGGTGACGACCGGCGACCAGTCGTCGGCGGTGTCCGTGGCCTCGGCGCGGCGCAGTTCGGCGCGGGTCCAGTGGTCGTAGGCCTGCCAGAGCGGGGCGCCGGTGGCGAGGGTCCGTGCGGCTCCACGGAGGCGGTCGAGGATCTCGGCGCGGCCGTCCTGGGCGGCGGGCAGGGTGCGGGCCTCGGCCTCCGCGGTGGCGGCGGCCCGCAGCAGCGGCCAGCCGTAGCGGTGGGTGCCGGGCGGGAAACCTGCGTCCAGGGCCCGGAGCAGTTCGGCCCGGGCGTCGCCGATGCGGCCTTCCTCGGCGGCGACGCCGAGGGCGACCCGGGCCAGGGGCAGGGACTGCTGGGGCATGGGGTCGTGGGTGCCCCAGTGGGCGTGGGCGGCGGCGAGCTGCCGGGCCGCCTCGGCGAGGTCGCCGCGGGCCAGGGCGAGGTGCGCCAGGCGCAGGGCGCCCGCGCCGCGCGGCTTGGCG
>NZ_CM002285.1:2774078-2776513 GCF_000497445.1 Streptomyces roseochromogenus subsp. oscitans DS 12.976
CTCGGCGGCTTCGGTCCACTGTCCGAGCGAGTAGAGCGCCTCGGACAGGTTCCCCCGCATCCATGCCTCGGAGTCCAGCAGCCCGTACCGGCGGGCGAAGGCGATGCCTTCGTGCAGGAGGGGGGCGGCCTCCCGGTCGCGGCCGACGCTCTGCAGCTCGGACGGCAGGTTCACATAGGCGCGGCCCGCGACATCGTGCACGCCCTCCGCGAGGGTGTCCCGCAGCACCTGCCGCATCTCCGCCAGGCCCGTCTCGTAGTCACCGGAGTCAACCCGGAGGCCGCCGAGGGTGAGGCGGGCGTGCAGTTCGATGTGGCGGGCACCGACCATGCGCGCGTACTCCACGGCACGCTCGGCGGCGGCGAAGGCCTCGGGTCCGGGCCGGTGCAGCATGGACCAGCCGGCGGCGAGGGCCAGCACCTCGGCGTGCACCTCGGACGGGGGCAGGCCGCGCACCAGGTCCTGGGCGGTGCCCAGTTCCTGCCAGCCGTCGCCGCGAGCCTGGGCCTGCACAAGCCGGGAGCGCTGCACCCAGAACCAGGCGGCGCGCAAGGGGTCCGGGTCGTCTTCGAGCAGGCGCAGCGCCCGCTTGGTGATCTTCAGGGCGCGTTCGCGTTCGCCGCCGAAGCGGCCCGCGACGGCGGCCTCGGCCATCAGGTCGAGATAGCGCAGCGGGGCGGTGGCCGGGTCGCAGCCGCACGGAGGGTAGACCTCGGTGTAGTCGACGGGGCGCAGGGCGGAGCGCACCTCCTCGGGGACGCTGTCCCACAGCTCCATCGCCCGTTCCAGGAGCCCGAGTTGCTCGGTGTAGGCGTGCCGCCGGCGGGCCACGACGGAGGCGTCCAGGACGGCGGGCAGGGCCTTGGCGGCGTCGTGGGCGTGGTACCAGTAGCTGGCCAGGCGCATCACGCGCGCGTCGGCCGGGACGAGCGCGGGGTCGGCCTCCAGGGCTTCGGCGTAGCGGCGGTTGAGGCGGGAACGTTCGCCGGGCAGCAGGTCGTCGGCGACGGCCTCGCGGACCAGTGAGTGCCGGAAGCGGTAGCCGTCGCCGGCCCGGGTGGCGGTGAGGAGGTTGGCGCCGACGGCGGCCCGCAGCGCCTCGATGAGGTCGTCCTCGGTGAGCCCGGCGACGGCGGCGATCAGCGGGTACTCCACGGTGGAGCCGCCCTCGGCGACGATCCGGGCGACCCGCTGGGCGCTCTCGGGCAGCGCCTCGACCCGGACCAGCAGCAGATCGCGCAGGGAGTCGGTCAGGCCGGTGCAGCATCCCTCCGAGGCCGCGACGGCGAGTTCCTCGACGAAGAAGGCGTTGCCGTCGGAGCGTTCGAAGATCTCGTCCACGCGGGCGGGGTCGGGTTCGGCGGCGAGGATGCCGGCGATCTGGCGGCCGACCTCCTCGCGGGTGAAGCGGGCGAG
Organism: Streptomyces roseochromogenus subsp. oscitans DS 12.976; assembly: GCF_000497445.1. Classification (NCBI taxonomy): domain Bacteria; kingdom Bacillati; phylum Actinomycetota; class Actinomycetes; order Kitasatosporales; family Streptomycetaceae; genus Streptomyces; species Streptomyces roseochromogenus. Next base: position 2,775,495 of record NZ_CM002285.1, read on the forward strand.
TTCGATACGGCGGACGGTGCGCAGGCGGTCGAGTTCGGCCAGCAGAGGGCGCAGGGGGTGGCGGCGGTGGATGTCGTCGGAGCGGTAGCTGGCGAGGACGAGGAGCCGGCCGGCGCGCAGCGTGCGGAAGAGGTAGGCGAGGAGGTGGCGGGTGGAGGCGTCGGCCCAGTGCAGGTCCTCCAGGACCAGCACGACCGGCTGTGTGGCGGCGACCTGTTCCAAAAGGCGGGCGGTCAGCTCGAACAGACGGGCCATGCCCTGCTCGTCATGGCGGCCGGCGCCGGCCTCGCCCAGGTCGGGCAGGAGGCGGGCCAGTTCCTCCTCCTGTCCCCGCGCGGCGGCGGCGAACTCATCGGGCAGGGCGTCGCGCAGGGCGCGCAGCGCGGTGGAGAAGGGGGCGAACGGCAGCCCGTCGGCGCCGATCTCCACACAGCCGCCGACGGCGACGACCGCGTGCCGGGCGGCGGCCGTGGCGAACTCCTCGACGAGGCGGGTCTTGCCGACCCCGGCCTCGCCGCCGAGCAGCAGCGCCTGCGGCTCGCCGGCGCGGGCGCGGGCGAGTTTGTCGTTCAACGTGTCCAGTTCGTCGGTGCGGCCGACGAACACGGGACTGACGGACCTGGTCTCCACGGGCCCGAGCATCGCACGAGGTCCGGACGGCAGGGCACCCGTTTTCCACAGCTCCGGTGTGATCGTCCTACCGACAGCCGGGAGAGTCGTATCCGCAGACGGAACAGACGGAACGGATGGAACAGATGGAGCAGATAGGGCAGATGGACGAGCCGTACTACCTCGATGGGCGGTCGTACGACCCCGGTCGGGAGGGTCCGGAAGGCGGCCGACCCCCGTGCGACCGCCCTCCGTCCGGCCCCGGTCCGGCGGTCCGGGGTTCATGCGGTGCGCGGGATCCGGCGCCGGCGGGAGCGGCCGGTATGGGACTCGGCAGCCGTGCCGTCGTGGCCGGCTGCGGCCTCCTGGCGGGTGACGCGCCGGGCCCGGGCGGCCTCGCGGGCCAGGCG
>NZ_CM002285.1:2776538-2814194 GCF_000497445.1 Streptomyces roseochromogenus subsp. oscitans DS 12.976
CTGGTCGGAGCGCATCTTGTGGTATTCGAACTCGATCATCATGGCGGGTCCTTCGAGGAGAGTCGGTGTGGTGCATCGCTTTCTGCGATGCCTCCACCTTCGTCTCCCAGGGGGGTGCGCCACATCGGGAGAGTTCCGCATCTTCGGGCGGCGTACGGGCCGCACGCGCGCGTAAGGGGCCTTAGGGAATCCATGAGGTGCTCATGGATTCCCTAAGGCCCCGGTGAACTGCGGGTTCTCAGCCGGCCCTCAGCCAGTCGAGGGCAGGGCGAGCAGGGCGTCCGAGTACTTCAGCACCGCCAGCAGCAGGCCGACGGCACCGAGGCAGACACCCGCCCAGGCGACCGACTTGATCCAGGGGGCCTGCGGACGGCCGGGCGCGCCGAAGGCGGGCCTGGCGAGCACGACCACACCGGTGAGCAGCGCGGCCAGCGCGAACAAACCGGCCCACAGGGCGGTGCTGTGCCAGGCATTGCCGTAGACCGCCTTGATCTGGGTGGCGACGCTCGCCGTGGAGGAGGTGCGCAGCTGGCCGACGAGCTGCTCGCGGGCGCCCGCCACGGTGCCGATCCAGCCGCCGCTGAGCGAGACGAGGCCCAGCGCGGCGGACACGACGGCACCGGCGCCCTGACCCACCCCGGAGGGCACCTTGGCATCCGGATCGGCGGCGTCCCCGTCCGGTTCCAGGTTCTCCTCCGGTTCCAGGGTCCCCTCGGATTCCGGGCTCTCCTCGCCGGCCTCCGCCTCGGCGGCCTCCTCCTCGGCGCCGACGGCCTCCACCGCCGTCTTCTCGTCGTTCCGCGCCTCGGCGCCTTCCTCAGTCTTCGTAGCCATGCGAGGCACCGTACGGACGCTGTCTGAGAAGTCCCTTAATGATCGTCAATGATCGTTGCGCGGTGTACGCACGCGTGCCACGCGCCATTCCGGGGCGAGCACCGACCAGATCTCGGTGCTGGCGCGCACACCCCGGTACGGGTGGTTCTCGCGGAGCACGCCCTCGCGGGTCATGCCGAGCCGCCGGGCGACGTTGATGCTGGGCTCGTTGGCGGAGGACACGTGCCACTCCACGCGGTGCATGCCGCGCTCTTGGAAGGCCCAGTCCAGCAGCACCCGCAGGCCGCGTGTGACCAGCCCGCGGCCGGCCACCGCCGGTTCCAGCCAGCAGCCGGCCTCGCACACCCCGCTCGGGGTGTCCCACACCCGGAACAGCAGACCACCGACCAGCTTCCCGTCCAGCCAGATGCCGTGCAGGCTCCCGGCGTCGGCGGCGCGCTTGTCGGCGTACGACCTCAGCCAGGAACGGGCGCCGTCCAGGTCGGACACCACGTCCGGCAGACCGATGTGCCGGCCGATGAACTCCCGTCCCCGGTCGATCTGGGCGAGGAGTTCCTCGGCGTGCCAGACCTCCAGGGGCCGCAGCTCGGCGCCGTCGTCACCCAGGGATATCGCGTACATCGGGGTGGCCTTCCTTCCGCAGTTCCTCCACCGGCATCCTGCCGAGCCTCTCATGCGCGGCGCGGCACTCGGGCGGCTCGATGCTGAGGCGGGGCAGCCGGCGCTCCAGCCAGGCGGGCAGCCACCAGTTGGCGGCGCCGAGCAGATGCATCAGCGCGGGCACCAGCAGGGTGCGCAGCACGAAGGCGTCCAGGGCGACGGCGGCGGCCAGCGCGATGCCGAACATCGCGATGACCCGGTCGCCGCTGAGCACGAAGGCGAGGAAGACCGAGATCATGATGACCGCGGCGGAGTTGATGACCCTGCTGGTCTCGGCGAGGCCCACGCGGACGGCGCGCCGGTTGTCACCCGTCTCCAGCCACTCCTCGTACATCCGGCTGATCAGGAAGACCTGGTAGTCCATGGAGAGGCCGAACAACACCGACACCATGATGACCGGCAGGAACGGTTCGATGGGGCCTGCCCGGCCGAGTCCCAGCAGTTCGCTGCCCCAGCCCCACTGGAAGACGGCGACGACGACACCGAACGCGGCGGCCACGGCGGCGATGTTCATCACGGCGGCCTTCAGCGGGATGCCGAGCGAGCGGAACGCGACGAGCAGCAGCAGACAGCCGAGCCCGATGACCGCGCCGACGAACAGCGGCAATTTACCGACGATCACATCCGCGAAGTCGTCGTAGCCGGCGGTGACCCCGCCGACCTGGACGTCCAGGGAGGTGCCGGTCTCCGCGCGCGGCAGCACCTCGGTGCGCAGCCGGTCCACGAGGTCGCTGGTGTCCTGCGACTGGGGCGCGGAGTCAGGGACGACGGTGAGGTAGGCGGTGCCGCCGCCGGTGTCGTAGACGACCGGGGTGACGGAGGCGACGCCCTGAGTGTCGCGCAGGGTGGTGTCGAGGTTGTCCAGGGCGAGCTTGTCGGCGGCGCCGTCCACCCGGGTCACCAGGGTCAGCGGCCCGTTCACGCCGGGTCCGAAGCCGTCGGCGAGCAGGTCGTAGGCCTTGCGGGTGGTGGCGGTGCGCGGGTCGTTGCCCTGGTCGGAGGTGCCGAGGTGGAGGGAGAGGGTCGGCACGGCGAGTACGGCGATGACGGCGACGGCGAGCGCGGCGAGCAGCTTGGGGCGGCGTTCGACCAGCGCCGCCCAGCGGGCGGCGAGACCGGTGGGCAGTTCCGGGCGCGGTCCGTGCTCGGCGAGCCGGCGCCGCTCGCGGCGGCTGAGGGCGTGGGGGCCGAGGTACGACAGCAGGGCGGGCAGCAGGGTGACCGAGGCGGCGACGGTGAGCACGACCGTCAACGAGGCGGCCACGGCGACCCCGTTGAGGAAGCCCAGCCGCAGGGTCAGCATCCCCAGCAGGGCTATGCACACCGTCGCACCCGCGAAGACGACCGCACGTCCGGTGGTGGCCACGGCGTTCACGGCGGCCTCGGCGACACTCAGGCCGCGTTTCAGACCGCGCCGGTGCCGGGTCACGATGAACAGCGCGTAGTCGATGCCGACGCCGAGGCCGATCAGCATGCCGAGCATGGGCGCGAAGTCGGCGACCGTCATGGCGTGTCCGAGCAGCCCGATACCGGCGTAGGCGGTGCCGACGCCGACCAGCGCGGTGGCGATCGGCAGCAGCGAGGCGGCGAGCGAGCCGAAGGCGAGGAACAGCACCACGGCGGCGACGAGTACGCCGACCAGCTCGGCGATGTGCTCGCGCGGGGACGCGGTCAGCCCGATCGCGCTGCCGCCCAGCTCGACCTGGAGTCCGTCGGCCTCGGCGGCCTTGGCGGTGCGCACCACGGCCCGCGCCTCGGAGGCGCCGATGTGCTCGGCGGACTGGGTGAAGGTGACGGTTGCGTAGCCCGTGTGGCCGTCGGCGCTGATCCGGTGCCCGCCCTGGCCGCTGTACGGGCCGGTCACCGAGGCGACGCCGGGCAGCGCGGCGATCCGGTCCAGGGTCTGGGTCATCGTCTGCTCGACGTCGGCGGCACGGACGGTGCCGGTGGCGGTGTGCCAGACGACGGTGTCGCTGTCCCCGCCGAGGCCCGGGAACCCCTCTTCGAGCAGCTGTGTCGCGCGGCCGGACTCGGTGCCGGGGACCTCGTAGTCGTTCGAGTACGCCGACCCGGCCACGGCGGCGGCAGCGGTGAGCCCGCCGAAGGCGAGCAGCCACAGCAGCACCGCGATCAGCCGATGCCGGACACACCAACGGGCGAGGTCTGCCACGGACGTGCTCCCAGGGACGACGTGTGGATCTTTGGCCGGGAACGATCGTCCAAAAGCTGAACAGCCCGCAAAGAACGTATGAGCAATCGCAGGACACTCTTGCAGGCGAAAGTGATCGTTTGCCGCGTTCGTGGGCTTATTCACACGAGTGGGAGGGACGTCACAGTACACTCCGGCGAACTCTGTCGCCCCGGGCGGCATTTCGCGGGCTTCGGGCGGCGCTTCGCACTTCAGCCGGACTGATCTCCGAACGCCATGACCATGGTCCCCACGATCAACAGCCACAAGGCCCTGCGGGTACGGCCCTTGGCCCCGAGCACCGCGGCGAGCCCGCACACGGCGGCGCCGAGGGCGAAGGCGGCGGGGACCCGGGCCGGCGCGGAGCCGGTGAACCGCACCAGCGAGGCGGCCAGCCCCGCGAGCGCCAGCAGCACCCCGGTGGCGGCCGCGATCCAACGGGCCCGACGAGCCTCCCCGATCTGCTGCTCCCCGATCTGCTGCTCCGCGTCCTCCGCTATCGCGGGTCCGGCATCGGAATCGGTGCGTCCACTCATGGCGGGCGAGCGTAGTACCTCCGGCCGCGAGCATGTGGAGCGGGGCGCCCGGGAATGCGGTTGGCCCCGGCGATGCGTACGGCCCCGGAGGGCGAGCCTTCCGGGGCCGTACGGTGCGCGATGCGGGCTCAGCCCTCGCTCACGCCCAGCTTCTCCAGGATCAGTTCCTTGACGCGAGCCGCGTCGGCCTGGCCCCGGGTCGCCTTCATGACCGCGCCGACCAGGGCGCCGGCCGCGGCCACCTTGCCGCCGCGGATCTTGTCCGCGATGCCGGGGTTGCCGGCGATGGCCTCGTCGACGGCCGTGCCAAGGGCCGAGTCGTCGGAAACCACCTTGAGGCCGCGCTTCTCGACGACCTCGTCCGGGGTGCCTTCGCCCGCGAGGACGCCCTCGATGACCTGGCGGGCCAGCTTGTCGTTCAGCGAGCCGTCGGCGACGAGAGAGGTCACCCGGGCCACCTGCTCCGGGGTGATGGCCAGCTCGTCCAGCGCCTTGCCCGACTCGTTGGCGCTGCGCGCCAGTTCGCCCATCCACCACTTGCGGGCGGAGGCGGCGTCGGCACCGGCCTCGATCGTGGCGACGATCGGGTCCAGCGCACCGGCGTTGAGGATCGCCTGCATGTCGGTGGCGGAGATGCCCCACTCGGCGAGCAACCGGGTGCGGCGGGCCAGCGGCATTTCGGGCAGGGCCGCGCGGATCTCCTCGACCCACTCACGCGAGGGCGCGACCGGCACGAGGTCGGGCTCCGGGAAGTACCGGTAGTCCTCGGCCTCCTCCTTCACTCGGCCCGAGGTCGTGGACCCGGTGTCCTCGTGGAAGTGGCGGGTCTCCTGGACGACCGTGCCGCCGGACGAGAGCACGGCGGCATGCCGCATGATCTCGAACCGGGCCGCACGCTCCACGGAACGCAGCGAGTTGACGTTCTTCGTCTCGGAGCGCGTGCCGAACTTGTCGGCGTCCTTGGGCATCAGCGACAGGTTCACGTCGCAGCGCATCTGGCCCATCTCCATGCGGGCCTCGGACACGCCGAGGGCACGGATGAGCTCGCGCAGCTCACGGACGTACGCCTTCGCCACCTCGGGGGCACGCTCGCCGGCACCGACGATCGGCTTGGTGACGATCTCGATGAGCGGGATACCGGCGCGGTTGTAGTCCAGCAGCGAGTGCGAGGCGCCATGGATACGACCGGTCGCGCCACCCACGTGGGTGGACTTGCCGGTGTCCTCCTCCATGTGGGCGCGCTCGATCTCCACGCGGAAGGTTTCCCCGTCCTCCAGCTGTACGTCGAGGTAGCCGTTGAAGGCGATCGGCTCGTCGTACTGGGAGGTCTGGAAGTTCTTCGGCATGTCCGGATAGAAGTAGTTCTTCCGGGCGAAGCGGCACCACTCGGCGATCTCGCAGTTCAGCGCGAGACCGATCTTGATCGCGGACTCGACGCCGGTCGCGTTGACGACCGGGAGCGCGCCGGGCAGGCCGAGGCAGGTCGGGCAGGTCTGCGAGTTGGGCTCGGCGCCCAGCTCGGTCGAACACCCGCAGAACATCTTGGTCTTGGTGCCGAGTTCGACATGGACTTCGAGGCCCATGACGGGGTCGTACGACGCCAGCGCGTCCTCGTACGACACCAGGTCGGTCGTGGTGGTCACGATGAAAACTTCCCTCTCAGCCCAGCAGGACGTCGTCGTCGCCCAGCCGCTTCAGCTCGCGGTAGAGGATCGCGAGGCCGGTCACGATCGCCACGGCGGACACCGTCGCGTCGATCAGCCGCAGCGTGTCGTGCTCGGCGCGGGCCTTCTTGATCTGCTTGGCGACACCGACCGCGCCGAACGCGGTGGTGGCCATGGACAGGTACGTACCGGACTTGGACTTCTTGAAGCCCTTGGCCTTCGACAGAGCGCTGCTCACAGCGACGGAGCCTCCTCAAGGAGCGGGTGTCCCCACTTTTCCACGAAGGCGGCCTCGACGGCGGCGCCCACCTTGTACAGGCGGTCGTCCTGCATCGCCGGGGCGATGATCTGCAGGCCCACGGGGAGGTTGTCCTCCGGGGCGAGGCCGCAGGGCAGGGACATGGCCGCGTTGCCCGCCAGGTTGGTCGGGATGGTGCACAGGTCCGCGAGGTACATCGCCATCGGGTCGTCGGCGCGCTCGCCGATCGGGAAGGCGGTGGTGGGCGTCGTCGGCGAGACGATGACGTCGACCTGCTCGAAGGCCTTCTCGAAGTCGCGCGTGATGAGCGTGCGGACCTTCTGCGCGGAGCCGTAGTACGCGTCGTAGTAGCCGCTCGACAGCGCGTACGTGCCGAGCATGATCCGGCGCTTCACCTCGGGGCCGAAGCCGGCCTCGCGGGTGAGGGAGGTGACCTCCTCGGCCGAGTGGCCGCCGTCGTCACCGGTCCGCAGGCCGTAGCGCAGGCCGTCGAATCGGGCGAGGTTGGAGGAGCACTCGGAGGGCGCGATCAGGTAGTACGCCGACAGCCCGAGGTCGAAGGACGGGCAGTCCAGCTCGACGATCTCGGCGCCCAGCTCCTTCAGCAGCGCGACGGACTCGTCGAAGCGCTGGATGACACCGGCCTGGTAGCCCTCGCCGCGGAACTGCTTGACCACGCCGACGCGCATGCCGGCCACGGAGCCGTTGCGGGCGGCCTCGACCACCGGCGGGACCGGGGCGTCGACGGAGGTGGAGTCGAGCGGGTCGTGCCCGGCGATCACCTCGTGCAGCAGGGCGGCGTCCAGGACCGTACGGGCGCAGGGCCCGCCCTGGTCCAGGGAGGACGAGAAGGCGACCATGCCGAAGCGGGACACCGCGCCGTACGTCGGCTTCACGCCGACCGTGCCGGTGACGGCGGCAGGCTGGCGGATGGAGCCGCCGGTGTCGGTGCCGATGGCGAGCGGGGCCTCGAAGGAGGCGAGCGCGGCGGAGGAACCACCACCCGATCCGCCGGGGATCTTGGTGAGATCCCAGGGGTTGCCGGTCGGCCCGTAGGCGCTGTTCTCGGTGGAGGACCCCATGGCGAACTCGTCCATGTTGGTCTTGCCGAGGATGACGACGTCGGCGGCCTTCAGCTTCTTGGTGAGGGTGGCGTCATACGGCGGGATCCACCCTTCCAGGATCTTCGAGCCGACGGTCGTGGGCACGCCCTCGGTGGTGAAGATGTCCTTGAGTGCGAGAGGGACGCCGGCCAGCGGCCCGAGCTTCTCCCCTCTCGCCCGCTTCTCGTCCACGGCGCGGGCCTGGGCGAGGGCGCCCTCGCGGTCGACGTACAGGAAGGCGTGCACCTTCTCGTCGACGGCCTCGATCCGGGCGAGGTGAGCCTCGGTGACCTCGACGGCCGTCAGCTCGCCGGAGGCGATCTTCTCGGCGATCTGCGCGGCCGTGAGCTTGATGATGTTGCTGTCCGTCATGTCGGTCACTCCTCCCCCAGGATCTGCGGCACCTTGAAACGCTGCTGCTCCTGGGCCGGGGCGCCGGAGAGCGCCTGCGCGGGGGTGAGCGAGGGACGGACCTCGTCCGGCCGCATGACATTCGTCAGCGGGAGCGGGTGCGAGGTCGGCGGTACGTCTTGGTCGGCGACCTCGCTGACGCGGGCGACCGCGCCGATGATGTCGTCCAGCTGTCCCGCGAAGTGGTCGAGTTCTTCGGGCTTCAGCTCCAGACGCGCCAGCCGGGCGAGGTGGGCGACCTCCTCGCGCGTGATGCCAGGCATGCAGCGATCCTCTGGGTGAGTGTGTGTGGTTTGAGTCCCAATCCTATGGGGCAAGCCCGGGTGCCCGTGAAACGGTTTCCCGGGGCCTCGCCCTCAGTGGCGCCGGGTGTCCCACACGGCGCTCTGCAGGAAGTGGTTGTCGTACAGCTCCTGCACCTCCAGGAGGCTCTCCGGGGTGGCCTCGCCGAGGGCGATGCGCCGCAGATGGCGGAAGTACTCGAAGCGCTCGACGCCGGGTGTGATCACGATGAGCAGATCGGCGTCGGCTCCCGGTACGGCGGCGAAGGCGTGCGGCTTGCCGGGCGGGACGACGACGAGGTCGCCGGGGCCGGCGGTGACGACGTCCTCGCCGGAGAGGATGTCGGCGGCGCCGTCGAGCAGGAAGAACATCTCCGCGGAGTGGTCGTGCCAGTGCGGCTTGGCGCCGTCGGCGCCCTGGGTGAGCGTGACCCGCTGGGTGGACAGGGCGCCGCCGGTCGAGCTGCTGTCGGCCAGCAGGCGGACGGTGGTGGGCGCGCGGCCTACGACTTCGGCCTCGGCCTCGCGGACGATCACGGACTCTTCGAACTTCGGTACGAACAGCGACATGGGACGCCCCTTGTGAGTGACCGGGTGATCAGACGGCGAACAGCAGACCCGCGCTGATCAGTACAACGACCGCGGTGGCGAAGTGGATCCCGAAGGCGACCGCCTTCGTGCCTCCGTTGCGCAGGACGATCAGCGTGTCGACGAGCGGGACGAGCGCGACGCAGAGCATGAACAGCGCCTCGGCGCCGGCTCCGGCGAAGGCCAGCAGGACCAGGCCCAGCAGACCGAAGGTGCCGTCCCTGAGCCCCTTGATCGAGAGGTAGGCGCGGGCGTCGCCGGCGGGGTCGGCGGGGACGCCGTAGCCGGCCGCGGCGGGGCCGGGCTGGAACAGGAAGCGGTAGCCGAGGAACACACAGAACAGGTCGAGCAGGACGGCCAGGGTGTACGCGGTGACAGTCATGATTTCCCCTCCTCACTAGCATTGCTAGGAACGTGAGCGAAGCTAGCAGAACATCGACAGGTTGGCTAGCGCTGCTAGAATTTCTGCCATGACGATCCAGACGCGCCGGGAGCGCGAGCGAGCGGAACGGGAGCGGCTGATCGTGACGGCCGCCCGGGAGCTGGCCGAGGCCGAGGGCTGGGACGCGGTGACCACACGCCGGCTGGCCGCCGAGATCGAGTACAGCCAGCCGGTCCTCTACAGCCACTTCAAGGGCAAGGACGCGATCATGGCGGCGGTCGCGGTCCAGGGCTGCGCCGACCTGGCCACGGAGCTACGGCAGGCGCGGACGGCGGTGCGCGGCACGCGGGAGGCATTGGCGGCCGTGGCGGAGACCTACACATCCTTCGCCCGCCGCCGGCCTGCCCTCTACGACGCGATGTTCACGCATCTGGTGGATCTGCCGTTCGCGACGGAGGAAGCACCGGCGCCGCTCCGGGAGGCGTTCGGCGAGCTGCTCGTGGTCGTGGAGCCGATCACGTCCGAGGGCGAGGACCCGGGCCTGCTGACGGAGACGTTCTGGGCGGGCCTGCACGGCCTGGCGACGCTGATGAGAAGCGGCCGCCTGCCGGAAAAGGCCCACGGCGAACGCTTGGCGCTACTGATCAGCCACTTCACGGGAGGCCGACCGCAAACCGCCTGAGGGGCGCGGGGCTGTGTCGATATGCGACGGCCGTCGCGTGGGCGCGACACACCACGACGAACTCGCACCTGCCAACGGCGACCGGGCCACACGGCAAAGGTCCGCCACTCGACCAAGTTGAACGGACGGGCAGGCGGGAAAGGCTATTCGGCGGCCGGCAGCGCGGCGCGCGGCCTCTGCCACCCCCGCGACCCCCGCGCCCGCAACCACGCCGTCGTCTCCTCGGGCGGCATCGCCGCAGCGACCAGCCACCCCTGCACGGCGTCACACCCCATGTCCCGCAACCGCTCCCACGTCTCGTCGTCCTCCACCCCCTCGGCGACGACCAGCAACCCCAGCGAATGCGCCAGATCGACCGTGCAGCGCACGATCTCCGCGTCCTCGTTGTCCACGGCCAGCCGCGCCACGAAGGAGCGGTCGATCTTCAGCTCGCTCACCGGCAGCCGCCGCAGATGCACCAGGGACGAGTACCCGGTGCCGAAGTCGTCCAGGGACATCTTCACGCCGTGCCCGGTGAGCCCGGCGAGGGTGTCGGCGGCCCGCTGCGGATCCTCCAGCAGCACATGCTCGGTGATCTCCAGCTGCAGAGCGCCCGCAGGGACCCCGTGCCGGGCCAGCCGGGCCGCGACCGATCCGGCGAAACCGGGCGTATGCACATCACGCGGCGAGACATTCACAGCCACCGGCACCCGCAGCCCCTGGGCGCGCCACTTGGCGACCTGTCCGAGCGCGGTCTCCAGGACGTACTCCGTCAGATGGGGCATCAGTCCGGAGGACTCGGCGATCGCTATGAACTCGTCCGGCGGAACCTTCCCTCGCTCCGGATGCACCCAGCGGACCAGCGCCTCCAGGCCCGCGACCTGTCCGTCGAAGCGGACCTTGGGCTGGTAGTGCAACTGCACCTCGTGCGCGTCCAGCGCCCGGCGCAGATCGCCCAGCAGGCCGAGCCGGTCCGGGGTGTTGGAGTCCCTCTTGGACTCGTACACCTCCACGCCCGTACGATCCCTTTTCGCCTGGTACATCGCCACATCCGCCCGCCGCAGCAGCCCTTCGGCGTCCAGCGCGTGGTCGGGGAAGACGGCGACGCCGGCGCTGGCCTCCAGGACGAGGGTGAGCCCGTCGAGGTCCAGCGGGGAGCTGAGCGCGGCGACGAGGCCGCGGGCGATCCGGGTGGCCGACGTGGTGGAGTCGGCGACGGGCAGTAACACGGCGAACTCGTCGCCGCCGAGCCGCGCGGCCTCCGCTCCACGCGGCAGGGCGAGCCGCAGCCGGTCGGCGATCTGGAGCAGCAGCCGGTCACCGGCGAGATGACCGAGGGTGTCGTTCACCGAACGGAACCGGTCGAGGTCGATCAGCATGAGGGCCGAGCGGGCGCCGATGCGTTCGGCGTCGTCGAGAGCCGTCCAGATCCGCTCCAGCAGCCACTGCCGGTTGGGCAGCCCGGTCAGCGGGTCGCGCAGTTGCTCCTCGGCACGCGCGCGTGCCATCCACAGGGTGGAGTCGAGGGCGATGAGGGGGATGGCGAACAGCGGAAGAAGGATCGGCTGGGCGTCGGCCACGACGCACAGCAGCGGTGCGATGCCGAGCAGCGCGACGGCGACCAGGCCCTGTCTGACCAGGGCGGTCCGGGCCACGGTGGGCACCTTGCCGGTGCGCGGGGCGTACAGATACCACTGCAGACCGCGGCTGACCGCGAGGTAGGCGACGGCGGCGAGGACGACCTCGGGTGCGGTGGCGATGCTCCAGCTGTGCGGCCGCCAGGGCGTCTCGACGCTCGGGACGCGGCCGAACGCGCCGAGCAGCAGGGCGCCCGCGCCGATGCCGAGGATGTCCACCGCGCCGTGCAGCACGCCTTGACGCCAGCGGTGACGCCGGGCGATGCCGACCAGGACGACGACGGTGAGGCTGACCATGCCGGCGGGCACCCAGCCGTACAGCAGCAGCACGGCGAGGGTGAGGGCGGCGCCGGAGCCGGTGCCGCCCCACCAGCGGGCGCGGCCCAGCATCACCAGGTGGCCGACGATGACGCCGGTGAGCAGCGCCAGCGACCAGCCGACAGTGCCGCTCGGGAAGAGGGCGTGGTGGCCGCTGAAGCCGCGGTAGAAGCCGGCGCCGAGGACGAACGCGGCGGCGGCCACGACGGCCGCGGGCAGTGCGGGCCAGGACAGATGCCGTTCGGAGTCGGCGCCGGTCAGGCCGGGGGCAGGCTCGATGGCCAGGGGTATGGCCGGGTGAGCGTCGGTGGCGGTGCCCGGTCCGGCCGCGCTGGCCTGGCCCGTACGGCCGTGGCCCCGCGCTGTCCACCGGGTTCCGCGCCAGGTGATCGCGCGGCCGCGCAGGCGTAGCCGTGAGTCCGGGGCGACGCTCTCGGTCGGTTCCATTCCCGTCCCTCTCACAGCCGGCGGTGCCCGCGCCACGCGGCCCGATGTCCGAAACCCATCAGCAGCTCCGCGTCGAAGAAACCGTCCGCGCGCGCCGGGAGCGCACGAGGATGCCCCAACCGCAGCTGGGCACGGCAGGTGCACATCTCAACAGTAGGCCGCGGAAGGCTTCCACGGGCACCGGTCGTCGACGGTTGCCCGAATGCGCCCGGGCCACCCGTATGCAACTGATATGCGCCGAACGGGTGGCCTTCAACCGCTACTCCTCGGTCGAAAGCGCGACTTCGGCCGCCGCTTCGGGGCCCTGCTCCAAGAGGACGTTGAAACCGTCCTCGTTCAGAACCGGAACCTTCGCCTGCATGGCCTTGTCGTACTTCGATCCAGGGTTGTCACCCACCACGACGAACGAGGTCTTCTTCGACACCGATCCGGTCACCTTCGCGCCCCGGCTCTGCAGTGCCTCCTTGGCACCGTCCCGGGTGAAGTGCTCCAGTGTGCCGGTGACGACGACGGTGAGGCCCTCCAGCGGGCGCGGGCCCTCGTCCTCTCCGGTGGACTCGTCCTCCAGTGGGACTCCGGCGGCCCTCCACTTACGGACGATCTCGCGGTGCCAGTCCTCGGCGAACCACTCCTTGAGCGCGGCGGCGATGGTCGGGCCGACGCCGTCGGCGGCCGCCAGCTCCTCCTCGGTGGCCTGTTCGATGCGGTCGACGGAGCGGAACTCGCGGGCGAGCGCCTGCGCGGCCACCGGGCCGACGTGCCGGATGGACAGGCCGTTCAGGAACCGGGCCAGCGGGCGCTGCTTGGCCGCCTCGATGTTCTCCAGCAGAGCGAGGGTGTTCTTCTTCGGCTCGCCCTTCTGGTTGGCGAAGACCGTGACGACCTTCTCCTCGCCCGTCTTCGGGTCCCGTTTGGGCAGACCGCTGTCGGGGTCGAGGACATAGGCCTTGATGGGCAGCAGCTTCTCCACCGTCAGATCGAACAGGTCGCCCTCGTCCACCAGCGGCGGGTCGGCCGGCTCCAGCGGGCGGGTGAGCGCGGCGGCGGCCACCGCGCCGAAGCCCTCGATGTCCAGGCACTCACGACCCGCGAGGTAGGACACGCGCTCACGCAACTGGGCAGGGCACGTACGGGCGTTGGGGCAGCGGAGGTCGATGTCGCCCTCCTTCATGGGCCGAAGCGGTGTGCCGCACTCGGGGCACTCGCTCGGCATCACGAACTCGCGCTCACCGCCGTCGCGCAGGTCGACCACCGGGCCGAGGATCTCGGGGATGACGTCACCGGCCTTGCGGATGACGACCGTGTCCCCGATGAGGACGCCCTTGGCCTTGACGACCTCCTGGTTGTGCAGGGTCGCGAACTCCACCTCGCTGCCCGCGACCGTGACCGGCTCGACCTGGGCGTACGGCGTGACCCGGCCGGTGCGGCCGACGCCCACCTTGATGTCGACGAGCTTGGTGTTGACCTCTTCCGGCGCGTACTTGTACGCGATCGCCCAGCGGGGCGCCCGCGCGGTGGAGCCGAGGCGGCCCTGGAGGCGGATCTCGTCCAGCTTGATCACGGCGCCGTCGATCTCGTGCTCCACGGAGTGGCGCATCTCGCCGTCGTAGTGGGCGATGAACTGCCGTACGCCGTCGAGGCCGTCGACTACGCGGTTGTGCGAGGAGGTGGGCAGGCCCCAGGTCTTCAGCAGGTCGTAGGCCTGGGACAGCCGGGTCATGCCCGTGAAGCCCTCCAGGGCGCCGATGCCGTGGACGACCATGTGCAGCGGGCGGGTGGCGGTGACCCGCGGGTCCTTCTGGCGCAGCGAACCGGCGGCGGCGTTACGGGGGTTGGCGAACGGCTTGTCGCCCGCGGCGACCAGGCGTTCGTTCAGTCCGAGGAACTTCTCCATCGGGAAGTAGACCTCGCCGCGGATCTCGACCAGGTCGGGCACCTTGTCACCCTTCAGCCGGTCCGGGATCTCGGTGATCGTACGGACGTTGGGGGTGATGTCCTCTCCGGTACGGCCGTCTCCCCGGGTGGCCGCGCGGGTGAGGCGGCCGTTCTCGTACGTCAGGTTGACCGCGAGGCCGTCGACCTTCAGCTCGCACAGGAAGTGGTACTCCTGGTCGCCGAGTTCGCGCGCGATGCGCTCGGCCCAGGCGGCCAGCTCGTCGTCGTTGAAGGTGTTGTCGAGCGACAGCATGCGCTGGCGGTGCTCTACCGCGGTGAACTCCGTCTCGTACGACCCCGCGACCTTCTGGGTCGGTGAGTCCGGGGTGCGCAGCTCCGGATACCGCTCCTCCAGGGCCTCCAGGGTCTTCAGGAGCTTGTCGAACTCGGCGTCGCTGATGACGGGAGCGTCCTTCACGTAGTACCGGAAGCGGTGCTCCTCGATCTGCTCAGCGAGCTGCGCGTGCTTCTCACGTGCCTCGGCGGGCACTGCCGTCTCCGCCTGCTGCTTGTCGCCGGCCACCGTCATGTCCTCCCGTTACTCTGGGTCGTCCGCGAGGGATCTCGCCGCCCGGACGCAGTGGGCGAGCGCCTGGCGTGCGTACGTGGGGGAAGCGCCCGCGAGACCGCACGCCGGGGTGACCGTGACCGCAGCCGTGAGCAACCCCGGATGCAGCCCCAGCCTGCGCCACAGCGTCCTGACACCCATGACGCTACCGGCAGGGTCTGACAATGGCCCTTGAGTCCCGCTCACGACTCCGGCGAACAGCCGCGTGCCGGCCTCGACGGCCTCGCCGATCGTGTCGTCGTCACGCTCGGTGAGAAGCGAGAAGTCGAAGGAGACGGCTGCTGCGCCGGCCCGGCGCAGCAGCGCGAACGGCACGTCAGGGGCGCAGGAGTGCACGATCACGGGCCCGTCGCCATGGACTGCGATCACGTCCCGCAGGGTGGCCTCCACGGCCTGCCGGTCCGCGGCGCGGTGCGTGCGGTAGCCGCTGGCGGTACGGACCTGTCCGCGCAGTACGGCGATGAGGGATGGCTCGTCGAGCTGGAGGACGAGCCGGGCGCCGGGGATACGACGGCGCACCTCGGCGAGGTGGAGCCGCAGCCCCTCGGCGAGCGAGCCGGCGAGGTCACGGCAGGCGCCGGGGTCGGAGAGGGCGGCCTCGCCGTTCTTCAGCTCCAGGGCTGCGGCCAGGGTCCACGGCCCGACCGCCTGCACCTTCAGATCGCCCACGTACCCCTGGGTGAACTCCTCCAGGGCGTCCAGGTCCTCCCCCAGCCAGGACCGGGCCCGCTTGGTGTCCTGGCCCGGCCGGTCCCCGATCCGCCAGCCGCTGGGCTCCACGCGCGCGTACAGCTCGACGAGCATGCCCGCGGTACGGCCGATCATGTCGGCGCCGGGCCCGCGGGCGGGCAGCTCGGGCAGGAACGGGAAGTCCTCGAAGGTGCCGGTGACTGTCTTGGCGGCCTCGCGCGCATCACCGCCCGGCATGGACCCGACGCCGGTGGCCCCCGGGAACCTGAACTGGCTGTTCTCACTCACCCCGGCAGGGTATGCCGAACACCCGCCACCCGGCTCCGCCGAGGAAGCGGTCAGCGCCCCGGTCGTACCGTCAGGTCGTTGACCTCCGCGTCCCTCGGCAGGTCCAGGGCCATCAGGATCGTCGTGGCGACCGACTCGGGGTCGATCCACCGCGCGGCGTCGTAGTCCTTGCCCTCCTGCTGGTGGACCTTGGCCTGCATGGGGCTGGCCGTGCGGCCGGGGTAGACCGAGGTGACGCGGACGCCGTTGCCGTGCTCCTCGTGGCGGAGCGAGTCGGCGAGGGCCTTCAGGCCGTGCTTGGAGGCGGCGTACGCGGACCAGCCGGCATGGGCGTTGAGGCCGGCGCCGGAGTTGACGAAGATCACATGGCCGCGGGCCGCGCGCAGCTGGGGCAGGAAGTGCCGGGTCAGCTCGGCGGGCGCGATCAGGTTGACATTGAGCTGGTGGCGCCAGGACTTGGGGGTCAGGTCGCCGACCTCGCCCAGGTCGACGACGCCGGCGATGTGCAGCAACGAGTCCACGCGGTCCGGGAGCGTCTGGTGCGAGAAGGCCCAGGACAGTTTGTCCGGGTCGGCGAGGTCGCCCACCAGGGTCCGGGCGCCGGGGAACTCGGCCGCAAGTTCCTTCGCACGGCCCGCGTCGCGCGCGTGCAGGACGAGTTCGTCCCCGCGCGCGTGCAGACGGCGGGCGACGGCCGCGCCGATGCCGGACCCGGCCCCGGTGATCACATGAGTAGCCATGACCGCCATGCTCGCATCAGTGGGCGCCGAGCTGCTCTTCCAGGTGGGCCAGGGCCCCGGCCGGCTCCTCGGTGAAGAACATCAGCTCGGACAGCGGACGCGGCAGGAAGCCCTCGTCCTCCATGCGGCGGAACTGCTGCTTGAGGCCGTCGTAGAAGCCCGCCGTGTTCAGCAGGACCACCGGCTTGTCGGCGCGGCCGTGCTTCTTCAGCTCCAGGATCTCGGTGGCCTCGTCCAGCGTGCCGGTGCCGCCCACCATGATCACCACGGCGTCCGCCTTCTCCAGCAGCAGCTTCTTGCGTTCGGCGAGATCGGCGGCGATGACCATCTCGTCGACGCCGGGCCGTGACTTGTTCGCGAGGAACTCCACGGAGACGCCCAGCAGCCGGCCGCCCGCCTCCTCCACTCCATCGGCGACGACCTTCATGAGCCCGACGTTCGAGCCGCCCCAGACCAGGGTGTGACCGGCCCGGCCGAGCAGTTCCGCGAACTCGCGCGCGGGCCGCGTGTAACGCTCGTCGAGGTCGGCGGCGGACAGGAAGACGCAGATGTTCATGGTCCCTACCGTACGGCTCCCGCCATACGAGTCCCGCCGTACGCGGCAAGAGGCGCCGTAAGCGGGAAGAAGCGCGGCACCGCCGGTGCTGTCCAGATATGACCCAAGGACACACGATCACCATCGAGACGAGCGAGCGGCACGTGCGCGTGGTGCACGGCGACCAGGTGCTCGCGGAGACCGACCGACCGCTGGTACTGCGCGAGACGGGCTGTCCGGCGCGGTACTACATCCCCGCCGAGGACGTACGCCTCGACCTGCTGACGCCCTCCGGCACGCACACCGTGTGCCCCTTCAAGGGCACCGCGTCCTACTGGTCGCTGCCGGACGCCGCGGACCTGGTGTGGGCGTACCCGGACCCGAAGCCCGAGGTGGCGGAGATCAAGGATCACTACTGCTTCTACGACGTCGACGTGTCGTGAGCGATGAGTTCCGGCCGGTACGGCAGTCTGCACCGGCATGGACAAGAAGACGACTTCGCGCGACGGCACCGCCCTCGCGTACCAAGTGACCGGCCAGGGGCCGACGGTGATCCTGGTGAGCGGCGCGATGTCCACCGGCGGCACCATGGCGCCCCTGGCCCAGCGGCTCGCGGACCGCTGCACGGCCGTCGTCTACGACCGCCGGGGCCGCGGCGCGAGCGGTGACACGGCGCCGTACTCGGTCGGGCGCGAGGTCGAGGACCTGGCCGTGCTGATCGACGCGGTGGGCGGTGACGCGGTGCTGTTCGGGGTCTCCTCGGGCGGTGCGCTGGTGCTGGAGGCGGCGGCGAGCGGGCTGCTGATCCGCCGGGCGGCCGTGTACGAGGTGCCGTACGCCGACACGCTGGCGGGCGGCGCCGAGCGGGCTGCCGCGTACAAGGAGAACCTGACCAAGGCGCTGGCGGACGGCCGGCGCGGGGACGCGGTGGAGCTGTTCCTGCGGCTGACCGGCCTCGGCGAGGAGATGATCCAGGGCGCGCGGCAGTCGCCGATGTGGGCCGGGATGGAGGCCGTCGCGCCGAGCCTCGCGTACGACGACACGGTGATGGGCGACGGCCTGCTCCCGCGCGAGCGGCTCGCGGCGGTCTCCGTACCGGTGCTGTCGGTCGTGGGCGGGGCGAGCCCGGAGTGGATGCGCGACGCGTCCCGCGCGATCGCCCGGACCGTGCCCCGGGGCACCTACCGGGTTCTGGAGGGGCAGACCCACATGGTGGACCCGGAGGTGCTGGGGCCGGTGCTGGCGGAGTTCGTCACGGGGTGAGCGGCGGTCGGCGGCGGTTACACAGCCGCGGCCGTCGCGCGCGTGGTCGTCGCGATCGTCGCCGAGCCCACCACGCGCGTGCCGTCGTACAGGACGATCGCCTGGCCGGGCGCCACGCCACGGACCGGCTCGGTGAAGCTGACGCGCAGCTCGCCGTCGGCCGGTTCCGCGGTGACCTCGGTCTCGCCGCCGTGGGCGCGCAGCTGGGCGGTGTAGGTGCCGGGGCCGGTGGGGGCGGTGCCGCACCAGCGGGGCTTGATCGCCGTCAGCCCGGTCACGTCCAGGGCGGTGGCCGGGCCGACGGTCACGGTGTTCGTCACCGGCGAGATGTCGAGGACGTAGCGCGGCTTGCCGTCGGGGGCCGGGGTGCCGAGGCGCAGGCCCTTGCGCTGGCCGATCGTGAAGCCGTACGCGCCCTCGTGCGTGCCCAGCTTGGCGCCGGACTCGTCGACGATGTCGCCCTCGGCCTTGCCGAGCCGCTGGGCGAGGAAGCCCTGGGTGTCGCCGTCGGCGATGAAGCAGATGTCGTGCGAGTCGGGCTTCTTGGCGACGGCCAGGCCCCGGCGCTCGGCCTCGGCGCGGATCTCCTCCTTGGTGGTGACCGTGTCGCCGAGCGGGAACATCGCGTGGGCGAGCTGCTTGTCGTCGAGCACACCGAGCACGTACGACTGGTCCTTCGCCATGTCGGAGGCGCGGTGCAGCTCGCGCACGCCGTCCTCGCGCACGATCACCTTGGCGTAGTGACCGGTGCAGACCGCGTCGAAGCCCAGCGCCAGCGCCTTGTCGAGCAGCGCGGCGAACTTGATCTTCTCGTTGCAGCGCAGGCACGGGTTGGGGGTGCGGCCCGCCTCGTACTCGGCGACGAAGTCCTCGACCACGTCCTCGCGGAAGCGGTCGGCGAGGTCCCAGACGTAGAACGGGATGCCGATGACGTCGGCCGCGCGGCGGGCGTCACGGGAGTCCTCGATGGTGCAACAGCCCCGCGCGCCGGTCCGGAAGGACTGCGGGTTCGCGGAGAGCGCGAGGTGGACACCGGTGACGTCATGGCCGGCTTCCGCGGCGCGCGCGGCGGCGACGGCGGAGTCGACTCCACCGGACATGGCGGCGAGGACGCGGAGGGGGCGCTGCGGGGTCTCAGTCATAGCCCTTCCAGGGTACGGGCCCCGCGACGCGGCTCCGAAAAAATCAAGGCCGTACCTCTTGCGCACGATAGGTACCGATTTACCCTGGAATTAGACCTGCGAGACGAGTGAGGGAGTTCAAGCGGAGTAGCCGACTTCAGCGAGAGATGCAGTATCTCCCCTAGTGAGAGGTAGACGATCTCCGCTGGTGCCGACGTCGACGCTCGGGCTGAGAGGCTGGAAGGTCGCAAGGACTGGACCGGAAGGCGACCCCCATTACCTGATCCGGACAATACCGGCGAAGGGAACCCGCCTCGTAGGTCGCCTCACGTCGCGGCTGTCGCTTTGCGCCTCAGCCGCCCTTTTATGCCCAGCTGCCTCTGTTCGGCCAGCTGCCCCTGTTTGGCCAGCTGCCTCTTTCCGTCTCAACTCAGGCCCGCGGCGCGCGCCCTTTCCACCGCCGGGCCGATCGCCTTCGCCACCGCTTCCACGTCCGCCTCGGTGGACGTGTGGCCGAGAGAGAAGCGCAGGGTGCCGCGAGCCAGGTCCGGGTCGGTGCCGGTGGCGAGCAGCACATGGCTGGGCTGGGCGACACCCGCGGTACAGGCGGAGCCGGTCGAGCACTCGATGCCCTGGGCGTCCAGCAGGAGCAGCAGGGAGTCGCCCTCGCAGCCGGGGAAGGTGAAGTGCGCGTTGGCCGGGAGGCGGCCCTCGGGGGCCGGGTCGCCGCCGAGGATGGCGTCCGGGACGGCACCGCGGACGGCCGCGATCAGCTGGTCGCGCAGGGCGCCGATCTCGCGGGCGAACCATGTGCGCCGCTCGGTGGCGAGCCGGCCCGCGACGGCGAAGGAGGCGATGGCGGGGACGTCGAGGGTGCCGGAGCGGACATGCCGCTCCTGGCCGCCGCCGTGCAGGACGGGTACGGGCGTGTGGTCGCGGCCGAGCAGCAGCGCGCCGATGCCGTACGGGCCGCCGATCTTGTGGCCGGAGACGGTCATCGCGGCGAGGCCCGAGGCGGCGAAGTCGACCGGGACCTGGCCGAGGGCCTGGACCGCGTCGGCGTGCATCGGGATACCGAACTCGGCGGCCACGTCGGCGAGTTCACGGACCGGCAGGATGGTGCCGATCTCGTTGTTGGCCCACATCACGGTGACCAGGGCGACGTCGTCGGGGTTGCGGGAGATCGCCTCGCGCAGGGCCTCGGGGTGGACCCGGCCGTAGGAGTCGACCGGGAGGTACTCGACCGTGGCGCCCTCGTGTTCACCGAGCCAGTGGACCGCGTCCAGGACCGCGTGGTGCTCGACGGGGCTGGCCAGGACGCGGGTGCGGGCCGGGTCGGCGTCGCGACGGGACCAGTACAGGCCCTTGACGGCGAGGTTGTCGGCCTCGGTGCCGCCCGAGGTGAAGACGACCTCGCTGGGGCGGGCGCCGAGCGCTTCCGCGAGCGTTTCGCGGGATTCCTCGACCGTGCGGCGTGCCTGGCGGCCGGATGCGTGGAGGGAGGAGGCGTTGCCCGTGATGCTCAGCTGGGCGATCAGAGCCTCAGCCGCCTCCGGGAGCATGGGGGTTGTCGCGGCGTGGTCGAGGTAAGCCATGGTGTGCCGATTCTACGGCGCCGGTTCCCTGCGGTTGGCTTCGACCGTGCAGGTTGGCTGGGCTTGCCGTGCGCGTTGCGTTGGCTGCGCCTGGGCTTGGTGGCGTGGCGCCCGGCACTGTCGGCCGTGCCCACCCGTTCCGCCCTGCGGAACGACTGCCCACGGCGGTGGCGGTTCGGCTGCCCTACGGCAGTAGCGGTTGGCTGCCCCACGGCGGGAGCCGTTCGACTACCCCACGGCGGGAGCGGTTGGCTGCCCCACGGCGGAAGCCGTTCGACTACCCCACGGCAGGAGCGGTTGGCTGCCCCACGGCGGAAGCCGTTCGACTACCCCACGGCAGGAGCGGTTCGGCTGCTCCCCGGTGGGGGCGGGGGGCCAGCTCCGGCCGGGGCCCCGTCGTCCTCGGGGGCCGGTCGGTCAGGTGGGGCTTGGGCGGGTCACAGGCTCCACGACAGCGTGTGGGACACCTGCATGGCGATCGCCAGGACGGCCAGGTCGGCCACGCCCAGGGTGAGGCCCAGGAGGGCTCGGGCGCGGCGGGTGGTGCCGCGCCAGAGGGACACCACGGCCAGGACGATGGAGATCGGTCCGAGGAAGATGTTGAGGACGAGCAGGCCGAGCAGGCCGAGGATGAAGGACGCCACGGCCATGCCGTCGGCGTCACGTGCGGTCGGACGGGTCTCGTTGCTGCTCGTGACCGGTGCGGTGAGTTGCATGACGTTCAGCTCCTGGAAGTCGTGGCGGACGGTCAGTTGGCCGGCGTACGGCGCCGGCGGCCGTGGCGCTCGCGGATCGCGAAGACGCCGAGCCAGACGGCGATGACCGCGGCGACGACGGCGGTGACGGTCAGCGGCGCGTGGGCCACGGTGCCCAGGACGACGCCGAGCAGCATGAGTGCGGCGACGAGGAACAGCATGGGATCAGATCCCCCCTCAGGGATGCCTGGTGATGCAGGCCGGTGTGAAATTTCGGTGAACAGTTGTAGTAACAGTTGTTCACTGACTTCTACTCTAGCGCGCCGCGCGGCTTTCCAATTCCAGAGAACAGTTGTTAACTGGATGACATGAGTCACACCCTCGGCATCCGGCAGGCGCAGAAGCAGAAGACCCGGCAGGCGTTCCTCGACGCCGCGCTCGCACTGCTGGAGGAGCAGAGCCTGAGCAGCCTGGGTCTGCGCGAGGTCACCCGGGCCGTCGGCGTCGCCCCGACCGCCTTCTACCGGCACTTCCGCTCGACCGCCGACCTCGGTGTCGCGCTGGTCGACGAGGCGCTGGGCAGCCTGCACCCGATGGTGCGGACGACGGTGTCCACGGCGGGCGGCAGCGAGGAACGCATCGCGCGCGCCATCGAGTTGATCGCCCGGCACGTGGACACGCACCCGGCCCACGTCCGGTTCATCGCCCGGGAGCGGCACGGCGGGGTGCAGCCGGTGCGGGAGGCCATCCGGGCCCAGCTGGTCCGGTTCGCCGAGGAGGTGAAGGCCGAGCTGGCCAAGGACCCCGAGGCCGTCGGCTGGAACGACGACGACCTGCTGATGCTCGCGCACCTCTACGTCGACCAGATGCTCATCACCGCCTCCCTGTTCCTGGAGGCCCTGGAGGCCCCGGCGGAGGAGCGGGAGCGGATCACCCAGCTCGCCACCCGTCAGCTGCGGCTCATCACCATCGGCCGCGGCCACTGGCTGGACTGAGCCGCCCCTGGGCACGCACAGCACAGGGGCGGCACGCCCGGCGCGCCGGTCCCTACAGCCGTACGGCCGTCGTACGGCCCTCGGGCCTGTCCTTAGGTCAGCCCTGCTGAGCCTGGCCCCGTGCCCGACCCCCGCCCGGACCGCCGCAGCCGCCGCCGGGCCCGCCCTGGCCACCGGGCGCGCCGCCAGCCATGCCCGAGGGCATACCGCTGGACGTGCCGGTCGGCTTCACGGTGGACGCTCCCGACGGCATCCCGCTCGGGCGCTGGCCCTTGGCTCCGCCCGTGGGCATGCCGGAAGGCCGCTGACAGCTCTGCCGCCGACCGGAGCCGCCACTGCCGGAAGAGCTGCCGGAGGACGACGAGTCGCCCGAGGCGCACGCGGTCAGCAGCAGCGGGGTCAGCGCCAGCAGGGCGACGGCGGGGACGAGACGGGCACGCTTCATGAGAGTCAGCTCCGGGAACTATGAGGAAGTCCTGAGGGCCGCACTCAACCAACGGTGTCTTGGCGGTACTTGGGCTCACCCTGTCCGCCGGCTGTCAATTCAGGAGCCCGGAGCCTCCTGGTACAAGGCCGTGACAGAACGGACCGCCGCCAGCAGTTCCGCTCGGGCCTCGGGCGGGCCCAGCACCTCCACCCGGTCGGAGAACGCGAGGAGTTGACGCACCGCACCCAGCACCGGGTAGGCCAGCCGGGCGGTGACCCACTCGCTCTCGCCGTCGTCGTCCGGCGGAGCGGCCAGATGAGCGGCGGCCACCCGCCGGAACATGTCCAGCCGCTCGCGCCGTACCCGCACGGTCACCTCGATCCCGCCCTCCCACTCCTCCACCTGGCGCCGCAGCACCTCCCAGGCGTCCGCGAGTTCGACGCCGGGACGCCGCCGCACGGGCTCCTCCAGCGGCCGGGCCGAGCGGATCCGGTCGGCCCGGAACAGCTGCGGCGCGCCGCGCCGGTCGGCGACCAGGTACCAGACCCCGGCCTTGGAGACGAGGCCGTACGGGTCCACGGTGTACGTCCGCGGCTCCCGCTCCCCGCTGTGCCGGTAGCGCAGCTTCAGGCGCCGGTCGGAGAAGACCGCGTCCTGGAGCACCTCCAGGTCGACGGCCTGCTGGGGGCCGCTCTTCCAGCGGGTGGCGTCCACCAGGATGCGGCGGCTGGTCACCTCGGCGGCGGGCCGGTGCGGCGCCGGCAGCGCGGCCATCACCTTGCGCAGGGCCGAGCCGAGGGCCGCGTCCAGCCCGAGGGCGGCGTGAGCGCCCTGTGCGGCCAGGATGAACAGGGCGCGGGACTCGTCGGCGGTCAGTCCGGTGACGTCGGTGCGGAAACCGGCGAGGAGTTCGATGCCGCCGTGCCGGCCGCGCTCGGCGTACACCGGGACGCCGGAGGCCGACAGTGCCTCGATGTCCCGGTAGATGGTGCGCACCGACACCTCCAGCCGGTCGGCGAGTTCGGGCGCGGGGACGCGGCCCCGGGTCTGCAGGAGCAGCAGGATCGACAGCAGCCGGTCGGACTTCACGCGCCCAGCATTCCGCCGCGGTACGGGCTCACGCAAATGTTGACGGTATCTGTCAGGTTATCCGGGGATGCTCGGCGTACCGGCTCACCGAGAGGCACATCATGACGAACGTGTTCACCGACCCCCGCCCCCTCTACACCCGCGCCACCGAGCAGGCGGCCGCGCTCATCAAGACCGTGCGCCCCGAAGACCTCACCCGGCCGACCCCCTGTACCGAGTACGACGTGCGCATGCTGCTGAGCCACATCGTCGGGGCCACCCGGCGGATCGCGGTGATCGGCGAGGGCGGGGACGGGCTCGCCGTGCACCCGTTCGCCGACGGCGTCGCGGACGACGGCTGGTCGGCGGCCTACGACGAGGTGCGCGTCCGCGTCCTGGAGGCATGGGAGAGCGACGAGCGGATGACGGCCCCGGTACGGGTGCCCTGGGGCGAGGTCCCCGGCCATGCGGCCCTCTCGGGCTACGTCATGGAGATCGTGACCCACACCTGGGACCTCGCCGAGGCCCTCGGCCACCCCCTTCAACTCGACCTGGAGCTGGCCGAGTTCGCCCTCGCCACCGCCCGCCGGGTACTGCCCGACTCCCGCCCCCGCGGCGAGGAAACCCCCTTCGGCACCCGCCAGGAAGCGCCCGAGGAAGCGGGAGCCTACGACCAGCTGGCGGCCTGGCTGGGCCGCAAGCCGCTCAGCCGAGCCTGACCCGGGCCAGCTGCCGGGACTGGGCGACCAGACGGTCTTCGCTGTCCCAGACCTCGGCGTCCTCCTCCAGGAAGCCGCCGGCCAGGTTGCGGGTGGTGACGGACACCCGCAGCGGGCCGGGGGCCGGGCGGTGGCGGACATGGACGGTGAGTTCCACCGTCGGGACCCAGCCCTTGAGTCCGATCTCGAAGGCGGTGGGCGGCAGGGCGTCCACCGCCAGCAGCAGCGAGAGGGGGTCCGCGTCGCGGCCGTCGGCCAGACCGAACCAGGCGCGCATCTGGCCCTTGCCGGAGGGCGCGCCCAGCGCCCAGCCGAGGGTGGCCGGGTCCAGCTTGATCATCAGCCGGTCGGCGATGGCGGAGCCGCCGTCGACCGGGGCCGGGCCGTCGTCGGGCCCGAAGCACTGTTCCAGCGGCGGGATCGCGGGCGGCGTCGCCGTCGTACGGACGTCGTCGGGGAGGGTGGCGAGGTCGCCGTAGGAGGCCAGGACGCGGATGCGTTCGACCTCGTCGCCCTCGTCGTCGTACTGGAAGAGCGAGGCCTGGCCGGTGGAGAGGGTGCGGCCGGTGCGGACCGCTTCGGTACGCACGACCGCCGGGCCGGGCCGGGAGGCGGTCAGATAGTGCGCGGAGATGGTGAACGGGTCCGGGTGCGGGAGGGCGTCCGCGAGGGCACGGCCGAGGACGGCCAGCAGAAAGCCGCCGTTGACGGCACCGAAGATGGTCCAGCCGTCGGACAGGTCGATGTCGTAGACACCGGGCTCGCGCCGGACTACCGCGCTGTCGCGGTCGAACTCGCTGTCGCCGGTCACGACCCGGGATGGGGAGGGGGCGGAAGCTGCTTCTGGCATGGGTGAACGGTACAACAGGAAACTACTAAGCGGTAGCTTTGTAGCTCTTCGGCCGGTGACCGACTACCATCGGATCCCTCGGTCGAGTGAGGTTCCGGCAATTTCTCGGTAAGTGTCCGGACACGTCCACAACCTCGCAGCGCTGATTACCCTCTATGGGGACATGAGCCTCACCGGGACTCCGTTCCTCTACACGACCATCTTGCTGGCCGTGGTCGCACTGATACTGCCGCTCGTCCTCTGGTCGCGAGTGCGCGGGCCCAAGGCCCTGCGCGCCGCAACCCGGGTGCTGATGCTGCTGTTCGCCCAGGGCACGGCCATCACGCTCGTCTTCGTGCTGGTCAACAACTCGAACAACCTGTACGACAACTGGGCCGACCTGCTCGGCACGGGCAACCATGTGCAGCAGGCCGCCAACCTCGGCGCCGACGGCACCGGCGGCATCGCGTACAAGAAGCTGCCCAAGGTGCAGCAGAAGTTCACCCCCGCCGACGGGCCCGGCATGCACGCGGCCGGCGGCGTCAAGGTCACCCAGCTCAAGGGCCGGGTGTCGGGTGTGAACGCCGAGGTCTACGTCTGGCTGCCGCCGCAGTACAACGACCCGGCGTACAAGAACAAGAAGTTCCCGGTCGTCGAACTGCTGTCGGGCTATCCGGGTTCGGCGAAGGCCTGGTTCGGCTCACTGAAGGTGCACGAGCAGCTGGAACCGCTCATGAAGAGCGGCCAGGTCGCCCCGTTCATCCTGGTGTCCCCGCGGACGAACCTGATCGCCAAGATCGACACTGGGTGCGCCAACATCCCCGGCACCGTGAACGCGGACACCTGGCTGAGCATCGACGTGCCGAAGATGATCACGGACAACTTCCGCGCCGAGTCAGCGCCGGACGGCTGGGCCGCGGCCGGCTACTCGGCCGGCGCCCACTGTGCGGCCAAGCTCGCCGTCGCGCACCCCGACCGCTACCGGGCCGCCATCAGCCTGTCCGGCTACAACGACCCGATCGGCGAGCGTAACTCGCTGGCCGCCGGGAGCATCGAGCTGCGGCGGGCCAACAACCCCTACTACATCCTGAAGAACTACCGCACCCCGCCGAAGGTCGCGCTGTACATCTCCGGTGAGAACGGCGACGGCTACCAGGCCGGGGTGGCGCTGGAGCAGATCGCGAAGCCGCCGACGTATGTGCGGGTGGTGTTCCTGCCGCGCAGCCTGGGCGGGCACTCGATGGCGCTGTGGCGGCCGCAGGTGCCGACGGTGTTCGAGTGGCTGACCATGGAGATCGGGCACGGCAGCAGCGCCGGGCACACCGGCACGCACACGGGCAGCCCGATCACTCCTCGGTCACCGTCGACCGGCGGTTCCACGCGCGCGGAGCTCGCCAGTGGAACCGCATCGCGAGCAGGCGCAGCACGAAAGCCGTGACGGCGGCCAGTCCGCTGGTGAACGGGGTGAGGACGTCGTAGCGCAGGCACAGCACCACCATGGTGGCGCCGACGATCGCTGGGACCGCGTACAGATCGCGGTCCCAGCGCAGCAGTGAGGGCACCTCGTTGGCGAGCACGTCCCGGAGCACACCGCCGCCGACGGCGGTGGCGAGGCCGAGTGTCGCCGACGCGGTCAGGTTGAGGCCGTAGCTGTACGCCTTCGTCGTACCGCTGACGCAGAACAGGCCGAGGCCGGCCGCGTCGAAGACCAGCACCGCCGACTGGATGCGTTCCACGTGCGGGTGCAGGAAGAAGACGACCAGCGCGGCCAGCAGCGGGGTCAGGAAGTACCCGAGGTCGGTGAAGGCGGCCGGGGGTACGGCTCCGATGATGAGGTCGCGGAACAGCCCTCCGCCCAGC
This sequence comes from Streptomyces roseochromogenus subsp. oscitans DS 12.976, assembly GCF_000497445.1. Classification (NCBI taxonomy): domain Bacteria; kingdom Bacillati; phylum Actinomycetota; class Actinomycetes; order Kitasatosporales; family Streptomycetaceae; genus Streptomyces; species Streptomyces roseochromogenus. The sequence continues at coordinate 2,803,836 of NZ_CM002285.1, forward strand.
GCGGTCACCTCGGCGAGTACGGCGATGCCGAACACGTCGAAGTTCTTCCGGACGGCCAGCAGCGCGCCGGAGATCGCGAACACGAAGATGCCGATGACATCGAGCGCGTGCTGGACGGAGGGGCTGAAGATCTGCTGGAGCTGCACCCCGACATTGTCACTCGCCGAGTGCATGAACCTTACAAAACCAGGCTCACAGGGCGGGTTTCCCCGGCGTGAACAGCCAGGTGTGGAAGAGGTCGTCCAGCCGCTGTCCACTGACGCGCTCGGCGAGGCGGATGAAGTCCGCGGTGTCCGCGTTGCCGTACCGGTGGAGCGTCGTCCAGGCGGGCAGCAGCTTGAAGAAGGCCTTGTCGCCGATGCGCTCCCGGAGCATCTGAAGCGTCATCGCGCCACGCTGGTAGACGGCGGAGGCGAACATCGTGTCGCGCTGCGGGTCGGCGACCTTGAGCTGCCAGAACGCGTCGTCGGCTTGGAGGGCGTTGTAGGCGGCCAGGAACGAGTCGTGGGCCGAGCGGGTGCCCTGGTGCTCGGCCCACAGCCACTGGGCGTAGGTGGCGAAGCCCTCGTTGAGCCAGATGTCCTTCCACTGCTTGACGCTCACCGAGTCGCCGAACCACTGGTGGGCCAGCTCGTGCACGATGGTCGTCTCGCTGCGCACCCCCGAGTAGGCGGGCTTGCTCTGCACCTCCAGCGAGAACCCGGCCTCGGGCATGTCGTCCACGATGGCGCCGGTCTCCTCGAACGGGTACGGCCCGAAGATCTTCGACCAGTAGTCGGTCGCGGCGGCGGTGACGGCGTACACGTCGACTTTGTTGCTGTTCTTCAGGACGGGGTCGATGGCGACGTAGACCGGGATGCCGCCGGGGGTCCGTCCGGTGCGCACGTCGAACTTTCCGATGGTGGCGGTGGCGAGGTAGGTCGCCATGGGTTTCGACTCGCGCCAGTGGGTGTAGGTCGAGCCGCCCTTGTCGTACGTCGACACGAGCCGGCCGTTGGAGACTCCGGTCAGGCCCTGGGGTGCCTTGATCCGGATGTCGTAGGTGGCCTTGTCGGAGGGATGGTCGCTGGACGGGAACCAGGTGGAGGCGGCGTTGGGCTCACAGGCGACGAAGACGCCGTCGGCGGTCTTCATCCAGCCGTAGTCGGAGCCGAACACGATCGGGCCGCCGAGGGGCTGGGGTATGCCGCCGTAGGTGACGGTCACCCGGAAGGTGCGGCCCCGGGCGAGGCTGTGGCGCGGGGTGATGACGAGTTCGTCCCCGGTGCGGGTGAACTCGGCGCGTCTGCCGTCGACTTCGACGCGGCTGACGTCCAGCTGCTGCAGATCAAGGTCGAAGGAGGACAGGTTCTGCGTGGCGCGGGCGGTGAGGGTAGTACGGCCGTCCAGGCGGCCGGTGCCGGGAGTGTAGGCGACGTTCAGGTCGTAGTGCAGCGCGTCGAAGCCGCCGTTGCCCAGCTGCGGGAAGTAGGGGTCGCCGATGCCGGGGGCGCCCGGCGTGGGGGCGGGGGCGGCGGCGATGAGGAGGAAGGAGGCCGCGGCGGTGACCAGCGCCCCTGAACGTGCCGAACGGGAGAGTGCCATGGTCGTCCCTTTCGAGCGTGTACCGATCAGTGGTCGGACACGGACGACTCTGCACTCTCCCATTCAGGCATGTACATGACTTTGCCGGACTGTCATGCGCTACTTGTCGGTTGACTCCTGCGAATCGGACTCGGACTCGGACTCGGAAGCCTCCGCGGAGCCCTCGTCGGCACCGGTCTCTTCGGCACCGGTCTCTTCGGCAGCCTCTTCCGTGGTCTCCTCCGCCAGCTCCGCCGCCACCGCGGCCGACGTCTCCGCCGACTCCGCGAGGACCTCGTCGGCGACCAGCTCCGCCGCCTCCTTCGCGGCGGTCAGCAGAACCGTGTCCTGCGGTGCCTGGTCCTCGAAGTTCTCCGGGTGGTGGCAGGCGACCCGCTGACCGGGCTTCAGCTCCAGCAGAGCCGGCTCGGTGGTGCGGCAGATCTCCGTCGCCTTCCAGCACCGGGTGTGGAAGCGGCAGCCCGAGGGGGGCGAGATCGGCGAGGGCACGTCGCCTTTGAGCAGGATGCGCTCGCTCTTGGCGTTCTTCCGCTTCGGGTCCGGGATCGGCACCGCCGACATCAGCGCCTTGGTGTACGGGTGCATCGGCGCCTTGTACAGCGAGTCCCGGTCGGCCAGCTCGACGATCTTGCCGAGGTACATCACCGCGATACGGTCCGACACGTGCCGGACGACCGAGAGGTCGTGCGCGATGATCACATACGTCAGGCCCAGTTCCTCCTGGAGGTCGTCCATGAGGTTCACGACCTGCGCCTGGATCGACACGTCCAGCGCGGACACCGGCTCGTCCGCGACGACCAGCTTCGGCTTCAGAGCGAGCGCGCGGGCGATGCCGATGCGCTGGCGCTGGCCGCCGGAGAACTCGTGCGGATAGCGGTTGTAGTGCTCGGGGTTGAGGCCGACGACCGACAGGAGCCGCTGGACCTCCTTCTTGATGCCGCCCTCGGGCTCGACGCCCTGCAGCCGGAAGGGGGCCCCGACGATCGTGCCGATGGTGTGCCGCGGGTTCAGCGACGAGTACGGGTCCTGGAAGATCATCTGCACATCGCGGCGCATCGGGCGCATGCCGCCCACGCCGAGGTGCGTGATGTCCTTGCCCTCGAACTCGATGGTGCCGGCGGTCGGTTCGAGCAGCCGGGTGATCAGCCGGCCCATCGTCGACTTGCCGCAGCCCGACTCGCCCACGACGCCGAGGGTTTCGCCGGAGCGGACCTCGAAGTCGAGCCCGTCGACCGCGCGCACGGCGCCTACCTGCCGCTGGAACAGGCCCTTCTTGATGGGGAAGTGCTTCTGCAGCCCGGTCACCTTCAGCAGGGTCTCGCCGGGCGCGGCGTCCTTGCTGAGGGTGGCCGCACCGGCAGCCTTCGCCTCTTTGTCCTCTGCGTTCTCACTCACAGCTTCGGCGCAATCTCTTCGGTCCAGATCCGTTCCCGCTCCTCCTGCGACATATGGCAGGCGGCCCAGTGCCCCGCTCCGACCTCGGACAGATCCGGGCGGACGGTGCGGGTCAGGTTGTCCTTCGGGAGGTCCGCGTACGGGCAGCGCGGGTTGAAGGCGCAGCCGGACGGGATGTTGATCAGCGAGGGCGGGGAGCCCTTGACCGGGATCAGGCGCTCCTGCTGGTCGCGGTCCAGGCGCGGCATCGAGCCGAGCAGACCCCAGGTGTAGGGGTGACGGGGCTCGTAGAACACCTTCTCGGCCGGGCCGCGCTCGACGCAGCGGCCGCCGTACATCACGAGGATGTCGTCGGCCAGTTCGGCTACGACGCCCAGGTCGTGGGTGATGATGATGACCGCGGAGCCGAACTCCTTCTGCAGATCGCGGATCAGGTCCAGGATCTGCGCCTGGACCGTCACGTCGAGCGCGGTGGTCGGCTCGTCCGCGATGAGCAGTTCGGGGTTGTTCACGAGCGACATGGCGATCATGGCGCGCTGGCGCATACCGCCGGAGAACTCGTGCGGGTAGTTGTCCACCCGCTTGTCCGGCTGCGGGATGCCCACGCGGTCGAGCATCTCGATCGCCCGCTTGCGGGCGGTCTTCTTGTCGACGTCGTGGTGGATCCGGTAGGCCTCCACGATCTGCGCGCCGATCGTGTAGTACGGGTGCAGCGCGGACAGCGGATCCTGGAAGATCATCGCCATCTCGCGGCCCCGCAGCTTGCGCACGTGGTCGGGGTCGGCGGACAGCAGCTCGGTGCCGTTCAGCCAGATCTCGCCGGAGATCTGCGCCTTGCGCTTGCCGTACTGGCCGGCGGTGTGCAGGCCCATGATGCCGAGCGAGGTGACGGACTTGCCGGAGCCGGACTCGCCGACGATGCCGAGCGTCTTGCCCTTCTCCAGCTGGAAGCTCAGGCCGTCGACGGACTTCACCAGACCGTCGTCGGTCGGGAAGTGCACCTTCAGGTCGCGCACTTCGAGAAAGGAGGTCGGCGCGGGCGAGGCGTCCGTGGGCTCGCCCACGGCAGCTCCGGTCTTGCTGAGTTCGGTCATGCGAGCCTCACTCGGGGGTCGATCACGGCGTACAGGATGTCCACCGCGAGGTTGGCGAGGAGCACCGCGAGGGAGGTGATCAGGGTGACGCCCAGGATGATGGGGAGGTCCTGGTTCTTGATTGCGGTCAGCACGGCCTGGCCGAGGCCGGGGATGCTGAACGTGGTCTCGGTGAGGATCGCGCCGCCGATCAGGGCGCCGAGGTCCATGCCGAGCATGGTCAGGATCGGGGTCATCGTCGAGCGCATGGCGTGCTTGCTGATGACGACCTTCTCCGTGAGGCCCTTGGCGCGGGCGGTGCGGATGTAGTCCTCGCCGAGGATCTCCAGCATCGTGGCGCGGGTGATCCGGGCGTACATCGCCGCGTACAGGAAGGCGAGGGTGATCCAGGGCAGGATCATGCCGCCGAGCCAGCCGGAGAAGCTGTCGCTGATCGAGACGTACTGGCCGTTGATCCAGTTGAGTCCGTAGCTGAAGATCGCCAGCGAGAGCAGACCCGTGAAGTAGATCGGCAGCGAGACACCGCTGAGGGCGACGACCATCGCGCCGCGGTCCCACAGGCTGCCCCGCTTGAGGGCGGAGAGCACACCCGCGGCGACACCGAAGACCAGCCACAGCACGGCGGCGCCGAGCGCGAGACCCAGGGTCACCGGGAAGCGGTCGGTCAGCACCGGCCAGACGGCCTGCTCACTGCGGAAGGAGTAGCCGAAGCACGGCGCGGCACAGTGGGTGACATCGCCGCCGGCCGCGTAGGTGCGGCCCACGAAGATGCCCTTGAAGAAGTGCCAGACCTGCGAGTAGATCGGGTCGCTCAGACCCAGCTTCTCGCGCACCGCCTCGACGGCGTGCGGGTCTGCCTGCTTGCCCACGAAGCTCGTGGCGATGTCCACGCCCGCCCACTTGGGGACGAGGAAGAAGATGCTGAAGACCACCAGGATGATGACCACCAGCATCACTACGGCGGCGAACAGCCGCCTGATGAGGTAAGCGAGCACAGCTTACGGCCCGCCGCGGACCGCGGGCCCCCGGAGGTCTTCCGTGGGCCCGCGGCTCGCCGCGCCGGCCTTCACCTGCCTTTCGTGCCGTTCGGCGGGTGTGCCGGGACTACTTCGTGGACTTCAGGCCGAGGTTGACGAAGTCGTAGTAACCGCTGTACGCGTTCGTCGTGTACACGTTGGCCAGACGCGAGGAGCGGATGTTGAGCAGCCGCTCGAAGGTGAAGGGCAGGTAGTACGCGCCCTCCATCACCTTGTGGTTGATCTCCGTGGAGATCTGGGTCTTCTTCGCCTCGTCCAGCGTGGTGGTGTACTGGTCGAAGAGCCCGTCGATCGTCTTGTCCTTGATCAGGGCGTAGTTGTTGTTACCGCTCTGCAGGATGTACTTGCTGTCCCACAGCGGGATGCCGTAGCCCTGGACGGTCGGGAAGTCCGGACCCCAGCCCATGATGATGATGCCGAGCTTCTTCTTCGCGACGTTCGAGGGCGAGCCGATGATGCCCGGGCTCTGCGAGCCGTCGTACTGGTAGATGTCGGCGTTGATGCCGACCTTCTTCAGCGCGGCCTGCAGGGACTCGGCGGTGGCGACTTCCTGCGCCTTGTTGTTGCGGACGGCGATGGTGGTCGAGAAGCCGTTCGGCTGACCGCAGGCCTTGAGCTCCTGCTTGGCCAGGTTGACGTTGCCGTTCTTGTTGGCACCCGAGATCTGGTACGGGTCGTACTTCTGGCCCTCGCCACCGGCGACCGACGGCGGGAGCATGTTGGTGCCGATGTCACCACCGGCGATCGGGCCACCGCGGGCGGTCTGCAGCGACACGTGGTCGGCTGCGTAGATCACGGCCTTGCGGCAGTGGAGGTTGTCGAACGGCTTGACGCTCTGCGGGAAGACCGCGTAGCGGATGAAGCCGGAGACCGGGTTGTCCAGGTTGTCCTTGTGCTGCTTCAGGGCGATCTGGCGGCCCTGCGGGCCCAGGCCGGTCTGGGAGGCGTCGATGTCGTAGTCGCCGTCGATCAGGCGCTGGTCCGAGTCGGCCTGGTTGGTGGAGATGTCCAGGGTGATCTGGTCCGGGTACGCCTTGCGGACCGGGTCCGAGGACGCCTTCCAGTTGGAGTTGCGGACCAGGACCAGGTTCTTGCCCGGGCTGTACGACTGGAACTTGTACGGGCCCGAGGAGAACGGGTGCAGGCCGTACTTGGACTTGGTGTCCTTGTCCTGGCGGACCGGGGAGGCCGTGGTCATCGCCAGCACCTGGAGGAAGTCCGAGTTGGCCGTCGGCAGGTGGAAGACGATCGTCTTCGCGTCCGGCGTGTCGATCGCCTTCAGGCCCAGGTGGTCCTTCGAGGTGTCCTTGTACGGACCCTTGTAGGTGTTGTTCGGGTCCAGCATCTGCTGCAGGTAGACCGGACCGCCGGACAGGACGTCCTGCGCCCAGGAGCGCTCGATGCCGTACTTGATGTCCTGGGAGGTGATCGGCTTGCCGTCCTCCCAGGTGATGCCGTCACGCAGGGTGAACGTGTAGGTCTTGCCGTCGGCCGAGACCTTGCCGCTGTCGGTGGCGAGGTCCGGGGTGAGCTTCGCGCCCTCGGCACCCGGCGCCGTCTTGTAGGTGAGCAGCTGACGGCTGTAGTAGCGGGAGAAGTCCCACATGAAGCCGTAGTAGCCGCGCGTGGTGTCCCACGAGTCGGCGTCCTGCGTGCTCACGAACTTCAGGGTGCCGCCCTTCTTGGCCTGGTCGGCCTGGGCCACCTTGTTGTTCGCCGCGTCGAAGCCGGCTGCGCCGTCCTTCGAGCCGCTGCCGTTGCCTCCGCCGCACGCCGCCGTGGTCAGCAGCCCGGCGACCACTGCGGCAGCGGCAAGGGCCTGCTTGCGCCGCCCTGAGGTGCGTTGGGTAGTCACGATCTCGGATCCTCCGGAATTGATGAGAGACCCCGTGGAAGAGCTCACGGGACGCTTGGGGTACGGCACTTCAGCGGGAGCCCTTCGGGTCGAGCGCGTCCCGCACGCCGTCGCCGAAGAGGTTGAAGGCAAGAACCGTGATGAAGATCGCCACGCCCGGGATCACCATGTACATGGGGTCCGAGTCGTAGTAGTCGATCGCACTCGAGAGCATCTGCCCCCAGGAGGACGTGGGCGGCTTGACGCCCACGCCCAGGAAGCTGAGCGCCGCCTCGGTGAGGATGTTCGTGGGGATCATCATCGTCGTGTAGACGATGATGGGCGCGACGAGGTTGGGCAGCAGTTCCTTGAAGAGGATGTAGAACTGCCCGGCGCCGAGCGAGCGGGCCGCCTCGACGTACTCGCGCTCGCGCAGCGAGAGGGTCTGGCCGCGCACGACACGGCCGATGTACGGCCAGCCGAAGAAGCCGATGACCAGGATCATCACGAACACACGCACGCCCGTGCCGGTGAGCCCCAGCATCTGGTTGGGCATGACGGAGACCAGCGCGATGATGAACAGCAGCTGCGGGAAGGCGAGCAGGCCGTCCATGACGCGGCTGATGAGCGAGTCCACCCAGCCGCCGAAGAAGCCCGCCAGGATGCCGAGGATGGTGCCCAGGACGACGGCGACCACGGCGGACAGGAAGCCGACGAGCAGCGAGATCCGGGCGCCGTACAGGATGCGGGCGAAGATGTCGCGGCCGTTGACCGGCTCCACACCGAGCAGGTGGTCGCCGCTGATGCCGCCCATCGAGCCCTTGGGGGTGCTGAACAGCGGGTCGATCAGGTCCTGGTGGTAGACATCCGGGTCCTGGCCGACGAGGTTCGTGATCAGCGGTGCGAGCAGCGCGATCACGATGAGGAGAAGCACGACGATGCCGCCCGTCAGGGCGAGTTTGTCCCGCTTGAGGCGCTCCCAGGCGATCCGGCCCAGGGACCGGCCCTGGACGGCCTTCACGCCGGTGGCCGCGACCGCCGCTTCCTCTGCCGCACCCGGGGCGACTTCAGCGGCCGGCTCGTGCAATGGTGCCGTCATCAGGCTGGGACCCCTCTCAACCGGCGGTAGCCGGCCCGCACTTGCCGCTGGTAGCGGCATCAATCAGTCCGTCGTACACAGGGGCGAACCCCTTGAAGGGGGAGTCTTCAACGCTGGCGCGATCAGCCGCCAGCCTTGACAACGAATGGATGCGCAACCGTGATGCAAGCAGGCGTTTCCTGTTATGCGGACAGGAAGTCACGGCGAACGGACGGCACAGGCCGCCGTAGAGAAGGGGCATTTAGCCCATATGTGCAGGTCAGTAGCCGCCATGCACCGGCGGATAGCCGTATCCGGCGGCCGGGGCCTGCTGCTGGGGGGAGGCCTGGAGCTGGGGCTGGGGCGGGGCCGCGTGGGCCTCGCGGTCGTAGAACGGGCGGGCGTTGGCCCGCATCCAGATCACCACCGGGTCGTAGTCATCGGTCATCGCGACCGTCGACACCGGCAGGCCCTCCGGGACCGCGCCCACGGACTGCTGCATCATCGCGCGCACCGAGTCGACCGCGGCCGGCGAGGTGTCGTACACATCCAGGCCGAGGGCGAGGTACGGCGCGCCGAGCGCCGGCTGCACCCAGGCGCGGCGCAGGGAGCGCAGGGCCGGGGTGCGGTGGGCGTTCTGCGCGAGCAGGGCGTAGAACTGGGGGATCTCGATGCCGGGCTCGGTGAGCCGGAGGGGGCCGGCGGGCTGGCGGTCCAGGCCGGTGGCGATGCGGCGCAGGTCCAGCCAGGGGATGCCGACGCCGCCGCCCGAGGCGTGCGGGTCGAGCCAGAGGCCGTAGTGGTCCGGGTAGAGGGTGCGGGCCACGTCCAGGGCGTCGACGACCTCGTACGACCGGTTCCACCCGCTGGCTGAGAGTTCCTGGGCGGAGGTGACGCAGGGGGCGTAGTGAAAGCCGTCGACTTCCATGTTCCCGTACTGGGCGTCCGGGGAGCCGGCCTGGCCGTGCCACAGGAGCATCCAGATCTGGCCGGCGGACGGGGTGGCGAGGGCGCGCAGCAGGGCCTCGTAGGCGTCGTAGCGGCTGGGGGTGACCTGGCGCAGCATGTGCGTCACGCTGCCGCTGTGACTCGCGCTCACCTCGTGCCCTTCTTTTCAGTGCCCTGCGTTGGGAGACAGCTTATGCGCCTAGTAGCCCGGGGCCTCGTGTGCGTGCGCGGGTGCGGGGGTCGTGGGGGGTACTCGCGCCCCTGCGGCGGAGCCGCATATCGGACACAGCCCCGCGCCCCCAGGTCGGCTGCCCCTGCGTCGGCTTCTAGTGACCGTACTGATAGAAGGGGCGGACGTTTGACTTGAGCCAGGTGGCCACCGGGTCGTCGGTCACGTCCAGGAGGACCAGGTTGACCGGCCACGCGACCGGGACTTTGCCGAGGGCTCTGCCCAGGGCCTGCAGGGGGAGGTCACGGAGGTCGCCCTCCCACCGGGAGAGCTCGACGCCGACGAACATGACCGGGTCGGCCGTCTCGATGGCGGCCAGGCAGCGGCGGGCGGTGAGGACCACACCGGTCTCGGCGAACTCGGCGGACGCGGCGGAGAGAAAGTCGACCGGGTCGACCTGCCAGTCGGGCTCGAAGAGGCGGACCCGGCCGCCGGTGGCGGGGCCGTCGAGCGGGGTGCGGCCGGACCGGCACAGCTCGGCCACCGCCGGGGGCGGGAGCGGGATGCCGACCAGGGCGTCGGGGTTCACCGCGATGCCGACCTGCGGGGGCAGACCGCGGGCGAACTCCACGGCGGGGGCGATGGTGTACGACATGTGGGAGCCGGCCGCCTGGCGCAGCTGTTCCTCGGAGCTGAACACCGGGACGTACACCTGGCCGTCGATGTCCAGCGTGGGCAGGTCGAGCGCGCCGCTGCCCGGGCCGCCGCCGGCCGGCAGCGGGATCCAGAGCAGGCTCCGGCCCAGGACCTCGACGATCCGGCCCACCGCCGCGGGTATGCCGAGGGAGGCCGAGAGCACCTCCTCCAACTCGTTGCCGGGCCAGCCGCTGTGCGGCTGGGGGTGCGCCTGTGCCGGGAAGTCCGCGGGAAAGTCTGCCGGGAAGTCCATCTGCCTACCGCCTGCTGGGAACCACTGCTGTGACCATGAAGGCTAGCGGGTGGCTGTGACAACACCGCATTTCGTGGACGCTGTTCGGATCTCGCGGACTCGGTCCGGACCTCATGGACTCGGTCCGGACGGCTCAGCCCGTGAACGCGATCCGCTGCAGGGTGTCCGCCGCCGCCCGGTCCAGCAGTACCGCCGAGCCGCAGCCCGTGGGCGGCTCGCCTCGGTCGACCGCGTCGAGCAGCCGGGCGGTCGTACGGCGGTGGCGGGCGAA
>NZ_CM002285.1:2815506-2838288 GCF_000497445.1 Streptomyces roseochromogenus subsp. oscitans DS 12.976
TCGCGGACGACCGGGGCCGGGCGCTCGGCGCAGCGCTCGCGCNCCGGGGCGCGGGCTGCTTGGGCACCGCGATGCCGGTGGTGGCGGTGGCGTACGCCGGGGTGCTGTTCACCGTGATCGTCCTCCCCTGTCGGCTTGGCAATCCCCATGCCCGATTAATGTAAAAGGAAGGTAATGGACGGTCGTCGGCGGTTCGGTGCGCGTACTGCCACAGGTCGGTTACAGATGGGGCCCTGACGGGCGGGGGTGCGGCGTGCAATGATGTGCCCGCCAACTGCATACCGGCCGCTTGAATCCGCGCGGGAGAGTCCCCAGCAGCCTTCGCTGGGGCGCCGAAGGAGCAAGTCCCTCCCTTGAATCTCTCAGGCCCCGTTACCGCGCGGGCGAGGCACATCTGAAAAGCGGGCCGCTGTGTCAGTGGCTCCACCCAAGGTGCAAGCCGTGATCGTCCCTGTGGCGGTCCCGGCGAACCTCTCAGGTTCCGATGACAGATGGGGAGGAACGTTCCTCGCCCGTCCCGTCCTTCCCTGGGAGACGACCGACCGATGAGCAGTACCGAACCCACTGAGCTGCGCCACACCGCGCTCGATGCCGTGCATCGCTCGCTCGGTGCGACGATGACCGACTTCGCCGGCTGGGACATGCCCCTGCGCTACGGCTCCGAGCGCGACGAGCATGTCGCGGTGCGGACGAAGGCGGGTCTGTTCGACCTCTCCCACATGGGCGAGATCACGGTGACCGGCGCCGAGGCGGCCGCCTTCCTGAACTTCGCCCTGGTCGGCAACATCGCCTCCGTCGGTGTCGGGCGTGCCCGCTACACCATGATCTGCCGGGCCGACGGCGGCATCCTGGACGACCTGATCGTCTACCGGCTGGCCGAGACCGAATACATGGTCGTGGCCAACGCCTCCAACGCCCAGGTCGTGCTGGACGCGCTCACCGAGCGTTCCGCCGGTTTCGACGCCGCGGTGCGCGACGACCGGGACGCGTACGCGCTGATCGCCGTCCAGGGCCCGGAGTCCCCCGGCATCCTGAAGTCCCTCACCGACGCCGACCTCGACGGCCTGAAGTACTACGCCGGTCTGCCCGGCACGGTCGCCGGCGTCCCGGCCCTGATCGCCCGCACCGGGTACACCGGCGAGGACGGCTTCGAGTTGTTCGTGGAGCCCGAGCACGCCGTGGAGCTGTGGCAGGCGCTGACCAAGGCAGGCGAGGGCGTCGGCCTGGTCCCGTGCGGCCTGTCGTGCCGGGACACGCTGCGCCTGGAGGCGGGCATGCCGCTGTACGGGCACGAGCTGACCACCTCGCTCACCCCCTTCGACGCCGGGCTCGGCCGGGTGGTGAAGTTCGAGAAGGAGGGTGACTTCGTCGGGCGCGAGGCGCTGTCCGCGGCCGCTTCCCGCGCTCAGGAGAACCCGCCGCGGGTGCTCGTCGGGCTGATCGCCGAGGGCCGCCGGGTCCCGCGCGCCGGGTACGCCGTCGTCGCGGGCGGCGAGGTGGTCGGCGAGGTCACCTCCGGCGCCCCCTCCCCACCCTGGGCAAGCCGATCGCCATGGCCTATGTCGACGCGGCGCACGCGGCGCCGGGCACGGCGGGAGTCGGCGTGGACATCCGGGGCAGCCACGAGCCGTACGAGGTCGTGGCGCTGCCGTTCTACAAGCGCCAGAAGTGACAGCGTCGTAGCCCCGAGTCGTAGCCCCAGGACGTGACGTCGGGCACATCACCGCTGCTCGCGTGCGTTTCCAGCAGTCCCCCTTCATCAGCACTCACGCGCGTACAGGAGAATTCAGGCCATGAGCAACCCCCAGCAGCTGCGCTACAGCAAGGAGCACGAGTGGCTGTCGGCCGCCGCGGACGGCGTGTCGACGGTCGGCATCACGGAGCACGCGGCCAACGCGCTCGGCGATGTGGTCTTCGTCCAGCTCCCCGAGGTCGGCGACACCGTGACCGCGGGCGAGTCCTGCGGCGAGCTGGAATCGACCAAGTCGGTCTCCGACCTGTACTCGCCGGTCACCGGTGAGGTCGTCGCGACCAACCAGGACGTCGTCGACGACCCGTCGCTGGTGAACTCCGCCCCCTTCGAGGGCGGCTGGCTGTTCAAGGTACGCGTCGCGGAGGAGCCGGGCGACCTGCTCTCCGCCGACGAGTACACCGAGTTTTCCGGCAGCTGAGGAGTCGTAGCCGTATGACTGTCCTGAACACGTCCCTGCACGAGCTGGACCCGGAGATCGCCGCCGCGGTCGACGCGGAGCTGAACCGCCAGCAGTCCACGCTGGAGATGATCGCCTCCGAGAACTTCGCGCCGCTCGCGGTGATGGAGGCGCAGGGCTCGGTCCTCACCAACAAGTACGCCGAGGGCTACCCGGGCCGCCGCTACTACGGCGGCTGCGAGCACGTCGACGTCGCCGAGCAGATCGCCATCGACCGGGTCAAGGAGCTGTTCGGCGCCGAGTACGCCAATGTGCAGCCCCACTCCGGTGCCTCCGCCAACCAGGCGGCCCTGTTCGCGCTGGCCCAGCCCGGGGACACCATCCTCGGCCTGGACCTCGCGCACGGCGGCCACCTGACCCACGGGATGCGGCTGAACTTCTCCGGCAAGCAGTTCGACGTGGTCGCCTACCACGTGGACGCCGAGACCGGCCTGGTCGACATGGCCGAGCTGGAGCGGCTCGCCAAGGAGCACCGCCCGAAGGTGATCATCGCGGGCTGGTCGGCGTACCCGCGTGAGCTGGACTTCGCCGAGTTCCGCCGGATCGCCGACGAGGTCGAGGCGTACCTGTGGGTCGACATGGCGCACTTCGCGGGCCTGGTCGCGGCCGGTCTGCACGCCAACCCGGTGCCGTTCGCGGACGTGGTCACCTCCACGACCCACAAGACGCTCGGCGGCCCGCGCGGCGGCATCATCCTCGCGCGCAACAAGGACTTCGCGAAGAAGCTCAACTCGGCGGTCTTCCCCGGCTTCCAGGGCGGCCCGCTGGAGCACGTGATCGCGGCCAAGGCGGTCTCCTTCAAGGTCGCGGCCTCGGAGGACTTCAAGGAGCGCCAGCGTCGTACCGTGGACGGTGCCCGCATCCTCGCCGAGCGGCTGACGGCGGCGGACGCCCGCGAGGCCGGGGTGAACGTGCTGTCCGGCGGCACGGACGTGCACCTGATCCTGGTCGACCTGCGCGAGTCCGAGCTGGACGGCCAGCAGGCCGAGGACCGGCTCCACGAGGTCGGCATCACGGTCAACCGCAACGCGGTCCCGAACGACCCGCGCCCCCCGATGGTCACCTCGGGCCTGCGGATCGGCACGCCCGCCCTCGCGACCCGCGGCTTCACGGCCGAGGACTTCGCCGAGGTCGCGGACGTGATCGCCGAGGCGCTCAAGCCGTCCTACGACGCCGAGGCCCTCAAGGCGCGCGTGAAGGCGCTCGCCGGCAAGCACCCGCTGTACCCGGGCCTGAACAAGTAGTCCCGGCCAAGTAAGTCCCCGGTGGGGCACCCGACGCAGAGCGCCGGAAGGTGCCGGAGGGTGCCCCACCACCCCCTGTTTCCTGAGGAGTGACCGTGGCCATCTCGGTCTTCGACCTGTTCTCGATCGGCATCGGCCCGTCCAGCTCCCACACGGTCGGCCCGATGCGCGCGGCGCGGATGTTCGCCCGTCGGCTGCGCAACGAAGGCCTGCTGGAACAGACCGCCTGCGTCCGCACAGAGCTGTACGGCTCGCTGGGCGCGACCGGGCACGGCCACGGCACGCCGAAGGCCGTCCTGCTGGGCCTGGCCGGCGACTCGCCGCGCACGGTGGACGTGGAGACGGCGGACGCGCGCGTGGAGGCGATCAGGGCCGACGGCCGGATCAGCCTGCTCGGCGAGCACGAGATCGCCTTCGACTTCGACAAGGACCTCGTGCTGCACCGCCGCAAGGCCCTGCCGTACCACGCCAACGGCATGACCCTGTGGGCGTACGACGGTTCCGGCGCGGAGCTGTTGTCGAAGACCTATTACTCGGTCGGCGGCGGCTTCGTGGTGGACGAGGACGCGGTCGGCGCGGACCGGATCAAGCTGGACGACACGGTCCTGAAGTACTCCTTCCGCACCGGCGACGAGCTGCTCCGCCTCACCCGCGAGACCGGCCTGTCGATCTCCTCGCTGATGCTGGAGAACGAGCGGGCCTGGCGCACCGAGGACGAGATCCGCGCGGGCCTGCTGGAGATATGGCGGGTGATGCGCGAGTGCGTGCAGCGCGGCCTGTCCCGCGAGGGCATCCTGCCCGGCGGTCTGAAGGTCCGCCGCCGCGCGGCCGTCTCCGCCCGCCAGCTGCGCGCCGAGGGCGACCCGCTGGCCCACGCGATGGAGTGGATCACGCTCTACGCGATGGCGGTGAACGAGGAGAACGCGGCCGGCGGCCGGGTCGTGACGGCCCCGACGAACGGCGCGGCGGGCATCATCCCGGCGGTCCTGCACTACTACATCAACTTCGTGCCGGGAGCGGATGAGGACGGCGTGGTCCGCTTCCTCCTCGCGGCGGGCGCGATCGGCATGCTCTTCAAGGAGAACGCCTCCATCTCCGGCGCCGAGGTCGGCTGCCAGGGCGAGGTCGGCTCCGCCTGCTCCATGGCCGCGGGCGCGCTGGCCGAGGTGCTCGGCGGCTCCCCCGAGCAGGTCGAGAACGCGGCCGAGATCGGCATGGAGCACAACCTCGGCCTGACCTGCGACCCGGTCGGCGGCCTGGTCCAGATCCCGTGCATCGAGCGCAACGGCATGGCCGCGGTGAAGGCGGTCACCGCCGCCAAGATGGCCATGCGCGGCGACGGCTCCCACAAGGTGTCCCTGGACAAGGTCATCAAGACCATGAAGGACACCGGCGCGGACATGTCCGTGAAGTACAAGGAGACGGCGCGGGGCGGGCTGGCGGTGAATATCATCGAGTGCTGAGGATGTGGGCCCTGACCAGCGCGTTCGCTTCTTTCGGCGCTGTCGGGGCCTCCTACGTCGAAGCCCGCGACCCCAGGACCAGCCAGGCCCGCTTCGATGCGCGGCCTCTCGCGTTACGCCGAGGACACTGCCGCGTCGCATAGGGCGACTCGGCCAGGGCTGGCCGACCGGCAGGGTCTCCATCGCCGTCGGCGCTGAGCGGGTGCCTCGCAGTCGGCTGGGACCTGCTAGCCGCCCTCCCGCGTGAGTCGCCCCAGGACCGGTGCGGCCTGGCGCAGCGCTTCCTCGGGGGCCAGGCGAGTGCCGTGGTCGAAGGCCCGTGTGAAGGCCGCATCACCCAGGGTGGTGCGCGCCGCGTGGGTAATGCGGTCGACGTCGGTGCGTTCGGCCGAGGGCAGGGGTGCACCCACGCTGCGGCGAGCCGCGTCCGCCGCCCCGAGCAGGAGGGCCGCCGAGCTTGCGGTGGGCCCGGTGCCGTGCAGGGCTGCCGCGCCGGCCAGGCCTTCCAGGGACAGCGCGAGCGCGCGCGGCTCGCCGAGTGCGCGGGCCACCTCCAGGCCGCGCAGATGGTGGGCCGCAGCCTGGTCGGCTTCGCCTCGCAGTTCGGCGACGAAGCCCAGCTCGGCCAGCACCAGGTGGTCGCCCGCCGGCGAGGACACGTCCGCGTAGCCGTCGCGCAGGTGCCGCAGGTGCGCCTCGGCGGCGTCGAGATCGCCGGTACGGCGGGCGCCGAGCGCGAGGCCCATCCCGGCGTGGATCTCGCCGTATTTGTAACCCTGTTCGGCGGCACTGCGCCGTGCCTGTTCGTGCAGGTCGCGGGCCCGGTCCCAGTCGCGGGCCAGCAGTGCCAGGCGGCCCAGACCGGACAGCCGGGCCGACACCTCGGCCGCCAGGCCCAGTTCGCGCGCCATCCGCAGCCCTTCCTGCTGGCGGTCCGCGGCCTCTTCGTACTCGCCCTTGATCTCGGCGAGCGCGGCGAGCGGCGACACCGTCTGCAGTTCGCCCCAGCGGTCACCCACCTCGCGGAAGAGCGCGGCGCTGTGCCTCCCGTCGCGGCCCAGCCCGGCGAGATCGCCGCGGATCAGTGCGAGCGTGGCCCGCAGCCCGAGTGCGGCCGCGGTGCCCCACTGGTCGCCTGCTGAGGTGAACAGGGTCAGCGCTCGGTCGTTCAGCTCGCCGCTGTCGGCCGCTGCTCCGGCGCTGAACAGGCCGTACGCACACAGCCACAGCGACCGCGCCCGGCGCACCGGGTCGGGAATGGCGTCACCGTCCGGCATCGCGGTAGCCATGTCGTGATCACCGGTGAGCAGTGCGAACGCGGCGTGCAGCAGAGCCAGTTCGGGCTCGTCGGATTCCGCGTTCGCGGCCGTGGTGACGTCCAGGACCGCGCGCAGGCTCCGGCGGGCCTGGGTGAGGCGGCCGCGCAGCAGCCACCACCAGGCCAGGGAGGTGGACAGGCGTGCCGCCTGGGCCGGGGTCCCGGCGGCAGCCCGGCGCACCGCCTCGTCGAGGGCTGCCCGCAGGTTGCCGGACTCGGCGTCGAGCCGGGCGAGCCAGGAGCGCTGCCCTGCGCCGCGCAGTTCGGGCCCGGCGCGTTCGGCGAGTGCGAGGTAGTGGCGCAGGTGCCGGTCGCGTACGTCGGCGAGGTCCTCCATCTCGTGCAGCCGTTCGGTCGCGTACGCGGCGACGGACTCCAGGAGCCGGTAGCGTGGGCCGGTCGGTCCGGCCACGACGACCACCAGGGACCGGTCGACAAGCCGGGTCACCAGGTCGGGCACCTCGGGACGGGCGACCCCGTCACCCGCGCACACCGCCTCCGCCGCCTGGAGGTCGCAGCCGTCGCTGAACGCGGCCATGCGGCGCAGCACGATGCGCTCGGGGGCGCTGAGCAGTTCCCAGCTCCAGTCGATCATCGCGCGCAGGGTTTGCTGGCGCTCGGGCGCGCCGCGCCGCCCCGAGGTCAGGAGCTGGAACCGGTCGCCGAGCCGGGCCGCCAGCTCGCGTACGCCAAGGGCGCGCACGCGGGTCGCGGCCAGTTCCAGGGCGAGCGGGATGCCGTCCAAGCGGCGGCAGATCTCCGTGACGGCGGTGCGGTCGGAGCCGGCGCCGCCGTCCGAGGCCAGTGAGAAGCCGGGCGCGGCAGCAGCGGCGCGCTCGGTGAACAGCCGTACCGCGTCGGCGGTGGGCAGCGGCTCCACCAGGAACACCTCCTCGCCCGGCAGGCCGAGTGGCTCCTGGCTGGTAGCGAGCACGCGCAGGCCGGGCGCGGTGCGCAGGAGCAGGGCGGCGAGTTCGGCGGCGGCGTCGACGACGTGCTCGCAGTTGTCCAGGACGAGCAGTGTGCGACGGTCGCGCAGCACTGCGGCGAGGTGATGCGCGGGCGACCGGGTGCCGGTGCCGGAGACCGGCAGGGCGGAGGGCGCGTGGTCGCTGATGCCCAGGGCCGCGGTGACGACCTGCGCGAGGTCGGCGGCAGTCCCGTGGCGTATGCCGGAGAACTCCACGAACCAGGTTCCGTCGGGCAGAACCTCGGCGGACCCGCCGCTGTGGACCGCGTCGGCTGCCGCCACGGCCAGTCGGGTCTTGCCCACTCCGCCGGCGCCGGTGAGGGTCACCAGGCGTGTGGCGCGCAGGAGTGCAGCGAGGTGGGCGAGGGCCTTGTCGCGGCCGATGAGGGGGGTCAGGGAGGCGGGCAGGTTGGAGGGCGCGCGTGAGACGTGCGCGTTCGCCTCCGCGGGAGGACGAGGGCTGATGGCGTCCCGCTCCGTACGAGGACGAGGGCGGTCGGTGTTCCATGGCGTCCCCGTCAGCTCCGGGGCCTGGCGGAGCACGGCCTGGTGCAGAGCAGCGAGTTCGGGGCTCGGCTCGACGCCCAGGTCTGCGATGAGACACGCACGCAGATCCTCATACGCCGCGAGCGCCTCGCTCTGCCGCCCCGCCGTGTACAACGCCCGCATCTGCAGCGCGCGCAGCCGTTCCCGGAGGGGATGCCGGGCCACCAGGTCGGCGAGCTCCCCGGCGAGGAGCACCTGGTCGCCGGCCGCCAGGCGGGCCTCGGCCTGTTCTTCCAGTACGGACAGCCGCTGCTCGGTGAGACGCTGCACGGCCCCGCGGACGAACTCCTGGTCGGCGAAGTCGGCGTAGGCGGGCCCGCGCCACAGCTCAAGTGCCTCGGTGAGCAGCGCGGCTCGGGCGCTCGGGGCCGCGACGTCACGCGCCCGGTCCACCAGGCCGCGGAACCGGACGGCGTCCACCTCATCGTGGTCGCTGTCGAGACGCAGCCGATAGCCGGCCGGCTGGTGCACCACGCGGTCCCGGCCCAGGACCCGGCGTAGTTGCGAGACCTTGGCCTGCAGCGCGCCCGCAGGCCGGCCCGGCGGGCTGTCGCCCCACAGGTCGTGGATGAGGCGGTCCGCGGAGACCGGGCCGCCGTCATGCGCGAGCAGGTCGGCGAGCAGCGTCCGGACCTTCGCCTCGGGAACCCTGACGGCCACCCCCTCGTCGTCCCACACCGCCAGTGGGCCGAGCACCCCAAACCGCATGTGCGTCACTGTACGTCACGGAGCCGTTCCGGCGGGGTGGGGACCGAGGCCGTCGGCAGCCCTCGCCGTCCCAGCCGTAAGCCGGCCGTCAGCCGTTCCGAAGGTTTCCCGAAGCGGCCCGGCGCACAGTCGTGTCCGCCGGGCCACTCCACGTGCCCCCGGCACAAGAGGCAGGCGCGGGGGAGGGAGCGGCAGCATGACCAAGTACGCGGGCCGGACGGCCGTTGTCGTCGGAGACGCCACCGGAATCGGGCTGGCCATCGCCAAGCGCCTGGTCGAAGGCGGCGCCCAGGTCGTACTGACCGCCCGCACCGCCGAGGAGCGCCGCCGCTTGTGCGCCGAACTGGGCTCCACCGCCCGGGTCGTTGCACCGTCCGACGTGACGGCCTGCCTCGGTCCCGGCGGCGAGATCGACCTGCTGTTCGCCGAGACAGTGGCCACCGCCCGACGGCTGCTGTCCGGCCTCAGGGACGGCGGGGCGGTCGTGCTCACGGCGCCCGGCCCGCCGTCCGCCGCCGTGCATGCGCTGGCCACCGAGCTCGTCTCCCGCGGTATCCGCGTCAACGCCGTGGCGCCGGGGTGTATCGAGGCTCCGGGCGGCAGCGGTGCGCCTCTGCCACCGCTGGGCCGCCTCGGTGCCGCCGAGGAGGTCGCCCGGGCCGCACTCTTCCTCGCCACAGACGCCACGTTCACCACCGGCGTCCGCCTCCCGGTCGACGGCGGCCTCAGCCGGCCATGACGCCGTACCAGCCGCACACGACTGCCCGCCCCACCCCACCGAGGCGGACCCGGGCGTTCACCCACCCCGTCCCCGACACCCCTGGAGCACACTCATGAGCACCACACCCGACACCGCGGCCGGCTCGGCCGCGCGGACCGGCGCCGCAGCGCGCCGACCGGGCGTCGGCGAGCAGCCGCAGAAACTGCCCATGTTCGCCCTGCTGGCCCTCGCGACCGCCGTCTTCATCACGAGTCTGACCGAGACCCTGCCCGCCGGTCTGCTCCCGGCGATGAGCCGGGATCTGCACGTGAGTGAGTCCGCGACCGGCCAGACGGTCACGATCTACGCGATCGGCACCGCGCTCACCGCGATCCCGCTGACCGCGGTCACCGCCGGCTGGCGCCGCAAGCGGCTCCTGCTGACGGCCATGGCGGGGTTCGCCGTGGCCAATACCGGCACCGCGCTGTCCTCCCTCTACGGGCTGACGATGGCGGCGCGCTGTGTCGCGGGCGTCGCGGCCGGCCTGGCCTGGGCGCTCCTCGCCGGGTACGCCCGCCGACTCGCCCCGGTCCATCTCCAGGGCCGGGCGATCGCCATCGCGATGGCGGGCATTCCGGTCGCGCTCTCGCTCGGCGTGCCCGCCGGCACCTTCCTCGGCAAGGTGACCGACTGGCGCGTGGCCTTCCTCTCGATGACGGCTCTGACCGTGGTGCTGCTGGCGTGGATCGCCACGGCCGTACCGGACTTCCCGGGCCAGGAGCGCGGCGAGCGGCCGAAGATGCTGCATGCTCTGCGCGTCCCGGGCGTGGCGCCGGTGCTGTTCGTCACACTGGTCTTCGTCCTGGCGCACACCATCATCTACGCGTACATCGCCACGTTCCTCGACGACCTCGGCATCGGCGGGAACACCGACCTGGTGCTGCTCGTGTTCGGCGCCGCCTCGCTGGCGAGCATCTGGATCGTCGGGGCGCAGATCCACCACCGGCTGCGGGTGCTGACCGTCGCCAGCTCGCTGCTGGTCGCGGTGGCCGCCGCGGTGCTGGCCGTGCTGGCCGACCACACCGCACTCGTCTACGTCGCCGCCGTGCTGTGGGGCCTGGGCTGGGGCGGCGTGCCCACCCTGCTGCAGACCGCGGCCGGTGACGCGGGCGGCGAGTCGGCGGCCGACGCGGCCCAGGCCATGCTGGTCACGCTCTGGAACGTCGCGATGGCGGGCGGCGGCGTGATCGGTGGCGTGCTGCTCGACCTGAGCGGCAGCGGCTCCCTGCCGTGGAGCGTGCTGCTGCTCATGCTGCCGGTGATCGCCGTGATCGTGCTCGCCCGCAGCCACGGCTTCCCGGCCAAGAGGCCGGCGGCGTAGGCGACATCGGGCGGCGTCGAGAAGGGCGCGAAAGGGCCACGAGGAATTCGTATGCGCATCGGAGAGCTGTCGCGGCGTACCCACACCTCCCGCGGACCACCGGATTCCCTTCCGGTCCGTCCCACGGCGGGGGCTGCCAACCAGCCCTCCTGCCTTGCAATTTGACCATCACATCAGTGTCAGCATCGGACTGTGGAGCCATGACCGAAGAGACTGGATCGAACGAGAAGACCGAGATGCCGCAATCGGTGCAGCCGCTGCTGCACCACGTCGAGTTCGGCTCCGGCACGCCCGTGGTGCTGCTGCACGGCTACACCATCGACCACCGGCTCCTGCTGCCCCTGGAACCCGTGTTCGCCGCGCGTCGCGGCTGGCGGCGGCTCTACGTCGACCTGCCCGGCTCCGGCCGCTCGCCGCGCCTGAGCGGTCCGGTGACGGCCGAGGCCATGGGTGAGGCGGTCCTGCGGTTCGTGGACAAGGCCGTCGGCGACGAGCCGTTCGCGGTCGTGGGCATCTCCTACGGCGGCCAGCTCGCCCGCTACCTGGTAGCCGAGCGCGGCCCGCAGGTCCTGGGCACGGCACTGATCGCGCCGCTGGTCAAGGCGAGCGGTGAGCGCGTGCTGCCCGAGCGGCAGGTGCTCAGCCGGGACGAGGCGCTGCTGGCCTCGCTCGACCCGGCCGACCGCGAAGCGTTCGCCGGCATCGCGCTGTACCAGGACGACGCGGGCTGGAGGTCCTTCAGCGACCACGTGCTGCCCGGCATCCGTGCCCACCACCGAGAGGACGCCGCCGCGCTGCTCAAGGCCTACCTGCTCAAGCAGATCCCGGAGCGCCGCTTCGGGGTCCACGACGGCAGCCATGTCGTGGTGACCGGCCGTCAGGACCACATGGTCGGCTGGCGGGACCAGTTGGAGCTTTTGGAGCACTATCCGCGCGCGACCTACGCGGTCGTCGACGGTGCAGGCCACAACGTCCACCTCGACCAACCGGACGCTGTGCACGGCCTGCTGGGCAACTGGCTCGACACGCTGGCAGCGCAACACCTCTGAACGGGCTGCCCGTCGGCCCATGAACCGACCGCCGAAGGTATCCCCTGGCCTTCGGCGGTCACCGCTGTTCTTTCCGCTTCGCGATTTGTTCATAAAACTTTGACAGGCCGTCGTCTCACTCGGATCGGCGCATCAGTATTGAGCCATGCAGGGATTTCCGGCTCCTGGCCCGCACCCACGACCCAGGCCGTCCCACCACGTTTGCCCAGCTCAGCGCGCGAAGTGGCAAAGTACTCGCAGCTCGGCAGACGTGATTGTCACTCCGGCGGTATTTTGTTGCGTGTGCATATGCACGATGCGCCGACCTCGGTGCAAGCGTTACGAAATACGAGGGGACGTAGCGTTTATGTCGTCGAGTGAGACGCGCGCGGCAACGGCCGACGGCGCGCGAATACAGAGGTTCGTCGAGGACATCTTCCGATCGCTTCACCGAGTGGAACAACGCCGCTGGGCCCGAGCGTATCTATGGGCCTTGATCCACGGATCCGGCAAGAAGACACCGCGGCGCATGGCGCGCATGGGTTCCTTACCCTCATCGGCAGCGCACGGGCTGCACCAGTTCATCAACGCCAGCCCCTGGGAATGGCAGCCGGTGCGCCGCCGGCTCGCCCAGCGGGTCGCCGCGGAATCGGTGCCCTACGCGTGGGCGGTCGCCGAACTCATCATCCCGAAGAGCGGCGGGCACTCAGTGGGCGTGCACCGACGCGTGGACCCCGCGACCGGACAGCCTGTCAATTGCCAGCGCGCAGTCGGACTCTTCCTGGCCGGCGACAGCCATGCCTTCCCGGTCGACTGGAGCCTGGTGCTCAACGGCCCCTGGGACTGGGACCGGCAGCGCAGGCGCCGTACCCGGATACCGGAAGAGGAGAAGGAGCGACCGGTCGGCGCCCGCGTCCTCGACTATGCCGCGGACGCGGTCACCCTGCCGCGCGCGGCCGGGCTGCCCTGGGTCCTCGACCTGACCCGGTGCGACGATGCGGCCGGCGTGCTCGCGGGGCTGGCGCGGGAGCGGCTGGACGTGGTGTGCGAGGTCGACCCCGGACAGGTCGTGCTCGTCGGACAGCACACGCCGACCGTGAGCACGGTGGGCGCGCTGATGGGGATCGGACACGCCCGGCAGCCGCATGTGATGGTGCGGCAGACTCCGGACGGCCGCACCAAGGTGGTTCCGATTCACGCTTATGCCGGCACGGTGCGATTGCCGCAGCTGGCGGCGGGGTCCGACGGCGCCGCTCGCACCTACCGGGTCCTGGAGCGGCCCGCCCCGGACGGACGGCTGCCTGCCCGGTACTGGATCACCAGCCTCACCGAACGGCCGGTGGACGAGGTGCTGTCCCTGGTGCGGGGCCGCACCGCCGCCCTGTCGGCCGTCTCCGGCCTGCAGGATCGCTTCGGCGCCCTGGATTTCGAGGGCCGCTCCTTCCCGGGCTGGCACCACCACATGACGATGGCCTCAGCCGCATACGTCTACCAGTACCTCGACGGCACATCAGGCAGCGCCTCGCTCCCGCCGGCGCCCGCCGCGACCCGACTGACCAGGGCCGCGAGCTGACGGCAGCCGAGGGAGCGGAGAAGCCGATGAAGAGAGGACGGCAGGGGTGACGAACGTACTCGTGGTGGAGCGGAACACCTCCGCGGCCGAGGCCATGGAACGCGATCTGCGCAGACAGGGCTACACCACGCGGAGCGTGCACACCGGGGCGCGGGCGCTGCGCGCATACCGCGACGCGGACCTGGTGCTGCTCTCGCTGGAGCTCGCGGACATCGACGGCCTGGAGGTGTGCCGGTCGGTGCGCAGTGGTGCGGACACCCCGCTGATCGCCGTGACCGACCACGACGACGAATTGGAACGGGTCCTCGCGCTGCGCGCCGGGGCGGACGACTGTGTGGTGAAGACCTGGGGTTTCCGGGAGATCGGTGCGCGGATAGAGGCCGTGCTTCGCCGTTACCGCCGCAGGACGGCGGCCACGGCGAAGCCCATATCCCTGCGCCCGCTGCACATAGATCCACGCAGGCGGGAAGTACGGCTGCACGACCTGCTGATTCCCGTCACGTCGAAGGAATTCGAGCTGCTCTACACGCTGGCCGTGAATCCCGAAACGGTCGTGTCGCGAAAGGAGTTGATGGCGAAGGTGTGGGACAGCGACTGGACCAGCGGCAGCCGCACCATCGACACGCATGTGAGCAGCCTGCGGGCGAAACTCGGCTGCAGCCGGTGGATCACCACGGTCCGCGGTGTCGGCTACCGAATGGGATACGGCGGAGGCCGCGACCCTGAGATGCCGGAGACGCCCAAGGTACTCGAGGCCTCATAGGCCGCCGGAAGCCGGGCGAGCGCGAGGGCCCCGGCGTGCGCCGATGCGCGTACACCGGGGCCCTCCGCGCGTCACACCGCCGTCTTCTCCAGTCGCCGCAGCAGCGCGTGCTCGTCGCCCGCGTCGCCGCCGGGCAGCGTGCGCCGGGCCCACCAGACCGACGCCAGGTTGGACGTGAGCAGCGTGCGGCCCGGCTCCTGCCGGGCCAGTTCCTCGAGCGCGGCGAGCGTGCCCATGCCCGTGCCGGTGAACAGCAGGGCGGTGTCGCCGGGGAGTTCGCTCGCCGCGATGTGTCCGAGTATGGCCTCGGTCGTCACCTGGTACGGGTCGTAGTGCCGGTCGCCGCCGGGCGCCGAGCGCGCCGGGACCGGCACCACGCCGTCGACCGTGAGGCCGGCCCGCTCCCAGAAGGCGCGCGAGGTGTCCGTGAGCCACGGCTGGTACGGCGAGACGAGGGTCAGCCGGCGCACGCCCAGGGCCTCGCACGCGGCCAGGGTCGCCCGCGTCGAGGACCACACCGGGAAGCCTGCCCGGTCGGACAGCTCGGCGCAGAAGGAGAGGTCGCCGTCCGGGCCCAGCAGGTAGTGCGAGGCACTGCACGCCACCACGGCCCCGTCCAGCCGCATGCCGCCGAACTGACCGAGCGTGTCGGGCAGAACGCGGTTGTAGAACTCCAGCATGTCCCTGAGGCCGAGTCCCGGTGTCACCGGGAAGCGAGTCGTGTACACGTTCACGTGGTGCCCGAACAGGGTGGTGAACTCCGGTTCGGCGGTGGGGTTCTCCGGTGGTACGACGAGCCCGAGCCGAGGCAGTGGGAAAAGGTCCATGAACGGCACGGTAGGCGCAGTACGACTGCCCGGCCGCCGCATTCCGTCCACTTTTTCGTACGGCCGACACCGTTCTCGCACTGCCTGTCGTTCCTGACATTCCCTGACACTTTTCCACCGTCTTCTGACGCGGAAGTCATTGCTTGGAATCGCTCGCAGCACGGAGGCTGTTGGTCGACGCCAGCCGCATCCGTTCCCGGATTGCGGTTCACCGAACTCGTCCGGAAGCAGGAACCGCATTTCCGTTCCGGAACAAGGAGTGAACTGAAATGGCACCAGTGGAGAACCACGAGAAACTCCCGGTCCCCCCGCGAATATCCGACGCGACCCTGCGCGACTCCGCGCACATGGCGGGCGTCGAGTTCGGCCCGAAGGACGCGGCGGCCATCGCCGGTCTGCTGGTGCGAACCGGCGTCGAACTGGTCGAGGTGGGCATGGTCTCCGGCCCGGACTCCAAGGACACCCCCCTGGTCGAGGCCGTGCACGAGACCGTCGGCCCCGAGCGCAGCATGACGCTCCTCGTGGTACGTGACCGGCAGCAGGTGGCCCGGGCCCTGGACGAGGCAGAGCGCCTGGGTGTGCGCCACATCATGTACTCCATCCCCACCTCGGAGCAGCACGCGAAGCTGAAGCTGGGTTCGCCAAGCGCCAAGTTCCTGCATGCGCTGGCCCGTTCGGCGATCGGACAGGCCAAGGAACGCGGCTTCCACGTCACCTTCAGCGGCGAGGACGGGGCCCGCACCCCCAGGGAGCGGCTCGTCCCGTATGTCACCGCCGGCTTCGAGGCGGGGGCCGACCGGTTCCGGCTCGCCGAGACCGTCGCCTACCTCTCGCCCTGGCAGATGGAGACGGTGATCGCCGACCTCACCGCGATCGACGACTCCGAGGTCGAGATCCACTCGCACAACATGCTGGGCATGGCCGTCGCCAACTCACTCGCCGCCGTCCGCGCCGGGGCACGCTGGATCTCGGCGACCGTCGACGGCATCGGCGAGCGCGGAGGCAACGCCCCCTTGGCCGAACTGCTGGCCTCGCTGCGGGTCGTGCACGGCGACACCCGCTTCGACCTCACCCACCTCACCGAGCTGTCCCGCATCGCCCTCAAAGGCTCTGGCCTCGGCGAAGCCTTCCAGGCCGGCCCGACCACGCCGCACGCCTTCGCCTATGAGCTGCCCGGCCAGCTCAGCCACCCGGAGGCCTACGAAACGCTGCCCGCCGAACTGGTCGGCAACGCCCGCGAGCTGCGGGTACGCACCCGGCTGGCCCCGGCCCTCGTCACGTGGGCACTGGCCGACTCCGGGATCTTCGTCGACGTCGACGCCTTCACGGCCTGGCTCGCCGACCGCCAGGAGCAGGCCGGCGGCCCGCTCCTGGACCGGGACGCGATCCGCAAGGCCGCGATCGACTTCCAGTCCTCCTGAACGCCCTCCACAGCCCACCCATTCCAGTACAAGGACGGAGCTCCCCATGTCCACCGCCACCCTCACCGGCGCCTGCCCGGAATGCGAGACCGACCTGACCGTGCCGCCGGTCGTCCAGGGCGAGACGCTCTCCTGCCCAGAGTGCATGCTCACACTGCGTGTCGAGGACATCACGGACGGGCGGCTGACCCTGCACATGGTCGAGGTTCAGCTGCGCGACTGGGGCCAGTGAGATGGGCCGCAAAGTCGCCGTCGTAGCCGACCGGATCGGCTGGGAGGAGCGTCAGCTGATCCAGCGGGCCGATGAGCTCGGGCTCGCCATCGAGTGGGTCAACGACGAGTCCCTGTGCCTCGGCCACCTCGACGCCCCGTCCGTCCGGAACTACGACGCCCTGCTGGTGCGCAGCCGCAGCTACACCCGTGGTGGCCTGGTCGCGAGCCTCGCCGAGGCCTCAGGAGCCCGCACCGTCAACACCGCCCGGGCGATACACGCCTGCGAGAACAAGGCCGCGCTGCGCACCGTGCTGCGCACCGCCGGCGTCCCGGTGCCGGACTTCCGGCTCGTGCTGTCCCGCAGGGACTTCGAGCAGGCGCTCGCCGAACTGGAACTGCCGGTGGTCCTCAAGCCGGTCTTCGGCGGCATGGGCAAGCGGGTCACGCTGATCCGGCACGCCGACACCGCCCAGTCCGTGTACGACTACGTCGAGGACCTCGGTCACGCCTTCGAGCAGGCTTGCCTGGTCGAGCCGTACCTGGGCGGAACCTCGGTGCGCTGCCTGGTCGTCGGCCACGAACTGGTCGGCGCCGCGGAGTTCGCCAGCGGTGGCACGGACTGGCGCAACAACGCCGCACTCGGCAACGACAGCCGCGCAGTCGCCCACGACCCCGACGTCGTGAAGATCGTCGACGCCGTGACGGCGGAACTGGGCCCCGGCATCTACGGAGTAGATCTGTTCCGCACCGCCGACGGCTACGTCGTCAACGAGGTCAACCACGCCCCCGGCTTCCGGGCCGTGGCCTCGGCCACCGGCGCGGACGTCGCCTCTGCCATCGGCCGCTACCTGCAGGAGCTGCTCGCATGATCCGTGCAGGAGTCATCGGCGCCTCCGGGCTGGCCGGCGGCGAACTCATCAGGCTGATCACCCAGCATCCCGACCTGGAGCTGACCTTCCTCGGGGGCTCCTCGAACATCGGCAGGCGCCCGGCCCAACTGCACCCGGGCCTGCGCATCGACACCGGCCTGACCGTACAGCCGGTCACCGAGGACGTCGCCGACCACGTCGACGTCATCCTGCTGGCCACCCCCGCGCCGGTCTCCGCCGAGCTGGCCGCGCTGCTCGCGGACCGCGTCCCGGCCGTCGTCGACCTGAGCGGCGCCTTCCGCATCCGCACCCCGGAGCGGCACAGGCGCTGGTACCCGAAGGTCGAGCGGCGCGCCGACCTGGCCGACCGGTTCGTCTACGGCGTTCCGGAGCTGGTGGGTGACCAGCTGGCCGACGCGGCGCTCATCTCGCTGCCCGGCTGCTACGCCACCGCGATCACGCTCGGCCTCGCCCCGCTCACTCTCGGCCTCGGCCTGGATCTGAAGACCGTAGTGGTGGACGGCAAGAGCGGCTCCAGCGGCGGCGGCCTGCAACTGCGCACCGCCGACCTGCATCCCTTCCGCAACGGCGCCATCGCACCGTACGCGCCCACCGGTCACCGGCATGCGGCGGAGGTCAGCGACTTCCTGGAGCGCAGCAAGCCGGGCACGCTCGGCTCGCTGAGCATGTCGGCGTACGGCGTCTCGCACGTGCGCGGGCTGCTCACCAGTGCTTACGTGTTCACCGACGGCGAGGTCGACCAGCGCACGCTCCAACGGGCGTACCTGCGCTTCTACAAGGGGCACCGGTTCGTGCGGGTGCGGCGGCACACCGAGACGCTGATCCCGGTGCCGGACCCGCAGGCGGTGCTCGGCTCCAACTACTGCGATGTGACGGCGATGTACGACGAGGAGGCCGGCCGGATCGTCGTCCTCGCCGCCCTCGACAACCTGGTCAAGGGCGCGGCCGGCCAGGCCGTACAGGCGGTGAACCTCCGGTTCGGGCTGCCCGAGGAGACGGGCCTGACCATGCACCCGGTGATGCCCGCATGAGCCCGGCGCATCCCCCGCAGGAGGCCCCGGCCGTCGTGAAACTCGGCGGCAGCTGCCTCGACGACCTCGACGGTGCCTGGTGGGACGACCTGGCCCGGCTGGGCCGGCGGCGTCCGCTCGTCCTGGTGCACGGCTGGTCCAAGCCGCTGAAGAAGCTCAGCGCCCGCTCCCGAGAGCCGTCGGCGATCCTGCGCGACCGGTACGGCAACCAGAGCCGCTGGACCACGCCCGAGGTCATCGACGACATCAAGACCGTCAGCGCCCGGCTCGGCAGCGAGGTGCTGCAGCGGCTTCAGCGGCGCGGCTTGAGCGCCGAGCGGCTGCTCGGCAGCGATGGACTGCTCGCCGCGGGCGAGGCGGAGCGCTGGTGGTGGCAGGGCAAGCAGCTGGTCGAGCTGGAGAACCTGGTCGGCCCGGTCACCGGCGCGGACCCGACCCTGCTCAAGGACCTGGAGCCCGGCCAGGCCAGGCTCGTCACCCCGCTGGCCCGCAACGCCTCGGGCCGGGAGGTCAACACCGACGCCGACCGGGCCGCCGCCGCTCTCGCCGGCGCCGTCGGCGCACCCGATCTCGTGCTCGTGACCGATGTCGGTCATCTGCTGATCGACGGCGAGCCGGTGCATGAGATCGGCGCCGAGGCCGCTGCCGTGTTCCGCGACAAGGGCGCCACCGGCGGCATGCGCAAGAAGCTGCGGGCCGCCGGCGAAGCCCTGGAGCGGGGCGTGGACCGGGTCGTCATCGGCAGTGCGCCCGTCACCGAGTTGCTCGCTGCCCGTACCGGCACCGTCATCACGCGAACGTGAGGAGTACGCACGTGGCGCAGCCCCGTGTCCTGGTCGTCAACAACGGAACGCTGTCCCTGCCCCAACTGCGCCGCCGCTTCGAGGAGCTGGGCGCGGCCACCGACGCGGTCGACGCGGTGTCCGTGCCGCCTCGCCTCGACGGCCGCTACCAGGCGATCGTGCTGAGCGGCACCAAGGTGCGGGCCTACGACCGCGACCACTACAAGCCGCTCGTCGATCTCGTCATGACCGCCGACGTGCCGGTCTTCGGGATCTGCGGCGGCATGCAGATCCTGGCGGTCTCGGCCGGCGGCCGGCTCGCCGAGGGCCCCCAGCGGGTCGGCGGCTACGAGGTGCAGGTCGACAAGGAAGAGCCCCTGTTCACCTACGTCAAACCGACGGTGACGGTGTTCCACCGGCACACCCTCTATCTCCAGGAGGCCCCGGAGGGCTTCCGCTCCATCGGCCGCTCCGCGCACGCGCCCGTCGAGTTCCTGCGCTCCGACGACGGACGCATCTTCGGTTCCCAGGCGCATCTGGAGTTCCGCAGCGACGGCCTGGAGATCCTGCGGGGCTTCACGCAGCTCTACCGGTGACCACCGCCTGTTCACCTACTCACCCGAGGACTTGAGAATCGCCATGAGCATTTTGGAAGACACGCAAGAGCCTGCGTTCACCGTCCACCTGAACGGCAGCGGCGGCACCATCAAGGGCTGGGTGGTCGTCGACACGCTGGTCGACGGCCTCGCCATGGGCGGGGTACGGATGACGCCGGGGGTCACCGAGGAGGAGGTCCGCGGCCTGGCCCGCGACATGACCGACAAGTTCACCCTCGCGGGGCTGCGCATCGGCGGTGCCAAGGGCGGCATCGTCTCCGACGGCAGCAACCGCGAGGAGACCTTCCACACCTTCGGCCGCACCGTCAAGCCCCTGCTGCACGGCGGCATCCACCTCGGCATCGACATGGGCGTCACCTCCGCCGACCGCGCCGTCTTCTTCACCGAGGCCGGCTACGACCCGCGCTACCGGCTGGGTGCCCCGGACATGCCGATCGACTGGCGCACCTACTACGAGCCCCTGATCGACGTCACCGGACACGGCGTCGGGGTGGCCGCGGTCACCGCCCTGGAGGCGCGCGGGCGTACCGAGTCGGCCCGGGTCGTGGTGCAGGGCTTCGGCACGGTGGGTCGCGCGGTCGCGCGGTTCCTGGAGGACCGCGGGCATGTGATCGTGGGCGTCGCCGACATCGAGGGCACCGTCAGCGCCGACCGGCTGCCGGTGGCCGACCTGATCGCCGTCACCGACGAGTTCGGGCGGATCGACCGCTCCCGCCTGCCGCAGCACGTCGCTCTCTCCGCCGAGCCGGACGCCTGGCTCGACGTCGACGCCGATCTGCTGGTCCTCGCGGCACAGAAGTACGCCCTCACCGCCGAGAACACCCACCGCCTGCGCGCCGGCCTTGTCGTCGAGGGGGCCAACCTCGCCTCCAGCGCCTCGGCCAAGGAGAAGGTGGCCGCTTCGGGTGGCGTCCTGGTGCCGGGCGTGATCGCCAACATCGGCGGGGCCGCGTCCGCCGCCCTGGCCGTCACCCGGGTCGTGCCCTTCGGCCTGGCGGCGGAGGCGCGCAAGGCGTGGGTGTTCGACTGGGTCGGCGACCGAGTGCGGCAGAACACCCGGGACCTGCTGGAGATCGCGGTCGGCCGGGCGGGCGACCCGCTGCCGGAGCTGCTCGCGGCCCGCCGGAAGGCTCGCCGGTGAACGCCCCGGCTAAGGCCGCACGCCCCGGCGCAGCCGCCGCGGTGTCCGGCGCACACGCCGACGAGTTCCGGCGCCGTGGCTGGTGGCGCGACGAGACCTTCCTCGACGACCTGCACCGCCAGGCGCGCGAGCGCCCGCAGCGGCTGGCGATCGCCGGGCGCCGGATCGCCGAGGCGCGCACCGACACGCTGGACTACGCCGAACTGGCCCGGCTCACCGACCGGTTCGCGCTCGCGCTGCTCCGGCTCGGCGTGCGCAGAGGCGACGTCGTCGCCGTACAGCTGCCCAACCGGTGGGAGATGGTGCCGCTGATGTTCGCGTGCATGCGCGTCGGCGCCGTCGTCTGTCCGATCTCGCCGATCTGCCCGAAGGACGAGCTGCGGCATCGCCTCGGACTGACCGAGGCCCGGGTGTGCGTCACGCTCCCCGAGTGGTCGGGCACACCGCTGGCGGAGATCATCACCGGGCTGCGGGCCGAGCTGCCGGCGTTGGGCCACGTCGCGGTGGTGGGCGGCCCGGTGCCGGCCGGCGCGTTCTCCTTCCACGATCACTTCGTGGCCGAGGCTCGCGAAGAGGTTTCCGGCACCGCCGAGTTGGACGGTCTGGCGCTGAGCGCCGACGACCCGTTCGTGGTGCTGTTCACCTCCGGGACCACGGGCGAGTCCAAGGGCGTACTGCACAGCCAGAACACCGTCCACTCCGCCGTGCGCGGCTACGTCGACGCCTTCGGACTCGGCGACGACTGGGTGGCGGCGGTCTCCACGCCGCTCGTGCACTACTCCGGCTTCGCCCAGGGCGTCCTCGCGGGCGTCATGCTCGGCGGCACCGTCGCCTTCCAGGACGTCCGCAGGAACGAGGCGCTGCTGGACCTGGTGGAGCGCTACGGCGCCACACTGCTGTACGGGCCGCCGGCCACGCTCGCCGACGTCGCCGCCTCGCAGCGAGCGGAGAAGCGGGACACGAGCACGCTGCGGCACGTGGTCATCGGCTCGGCGCCGGTCCTCAAGGAGCTCGCCGACGAGGTGCACGCGACGCTCGGCGCGCGGACCTACTCGCTGTGGGGCATGTCGGAGAACGGCCCGGTCACCATGACCCGGCCCACCGACCCCGAGGACTGGGCCGTGCACAGCAACGGCCGGGCCGTCGACGCCATGCGGACCCGCATCGAGGCACCCGGCGCGGACGGCACGGGCCGCCTGAAGGTGCGCGGCGCCTCCCTCGCGCTCGGCTACTACCGGCGCGACGAGGCCTTCGCCGCCGAGTTCGACGCGGACGGCTGGTTCGACACCGGCGACCTGGCCCGGGAGGACGCCCGAGGCGGCATCCGTATCGTCGGCCGGGCCCGCGACGCCATCGTCCGGGACGGGGAGGTCGCGCCCATGACGGAGCTGGAGGCGGTCATCGGCAGCCACCCCAGGGCCGTCGAGGCGGCGCTGGTCGGCCTGCCGCCCGCGACCGACGGCGCCGACACCGTGATCTGCGCGGTCGTGGTGCCGCGCGGCGAGCAGGGCCCGGCCCTCGACGAGGTCCGCGCCCGGGTCCGGGAGTCCGGACACGACGAGCACTTTCTGCCGGACCGCATGGAGCTGGTGCCCGCGCTGCCCAAGACCCTGACCGGCAAGGTCCGCAAGGCCGAACTGCGCCGGCGGTACGGGGCGGGGTGAGCCACGTGCGCACGGCCCCCCGGACGGCCACGCCGCGAGCCGCCGCCGTCCCCATGTCGGCGACGCTCGCCGCTGACGCCGCCCTTGTCGAACGGCGCCGCACGGGACAGCGCGTGCTGCCCATGACCAGCGGCGAGATCGGTCTGCCCGTGCACCCGGCGCTGCGCGAGCGGCTGGCCGCCGCGGCCGGCGAGAACGCCTACGGCCCGGTGGCTGGCGGCCCCGCGCTGCGCGAGGCCGCCGCCGGCTACTGGGGTCGGCGCGGCCTGCCCACCGACCCCGGGCTCGTGGT
>NZ_CM002285.1:2839110-2856465 GCF_000497445.1 Streptomyces roseochromogenus subsp. oscitans DS 12.976
CGCGCGCCGCCGGGCGGGACCCGCGCGCCGTGGTGGTGACGGTGCCGGACAACCCGACCGGCACCGTCGCCTCCGCCGCGACCGTGCGGGGCCTGGCCGAGGCAGCCCGCGACCTCGACCTCGTCCTGGTCTCCGACGAGATCTACGGCGACCTCGTCCACGATCCCGACCGTGCCGCGGTCTCCCCGGCGAGGTATGCCCCCGAGCGCACGGTCGTCACCACCGGGCTCACCAAGAACCTGGCGCTGGGCGGCTGGCGCACCGGCGTGGCACGGCTGCCCGACAGCCCCGCCGGACACGAGCTGCGCACGCGGCTGGTCTCCGTCGCCAGCCAGATCTGGTCCAGCCCGCCGGCCCCGGTGCAGACGGCCGCGGCCTACGCCTTCGCCGAGCCGGCGGAGATCACCGGGCGGATCGCGGCGAGCCGGCGACTGCACGCGGCGGTGGTGCGTGCGGCAGCCGCGAGCTTCACAGCGGTCGGCGCGGACCTCGCGCCGGTGACCGCCACCTGCTACCTCTACCCGGACTTCGAGCCGCTGCGCGCCCGCCTCACCGAGGCACATGGCGTAAGCGGCGGCGAGGACATCGTCCGGTTCCTCGTCGAGCGCCACGGCGTCGGCGTCCTCCCGGCGAGCGCGTTCGGCGAGCCGGGCAGCGCGCTGCGGATCCGTGCCGCCACCAGCCGCCTGTACGGCGACACCGACGAGCAGCGCACCGCCGCGCTGACCGCTCCCGACCCGCTCACCCTGCCCTGGATCCGCCAGTCCCTCACCCACCTCGGCGAGGCTCTGGCGGACCTGACCGATCCCCGGCCCTGACCGCATCTGGAGGCTTCCGCATGTCCCAGTCACTGCCGCCCGTCCTCACCGAGGTCGCCTACGACGGCGGTCGTTACGTCACCTTCGGCCGGCCCGAGCCGGGCGAACCGCAGACGCTGCACCGGGTCGCCGAGGGCGCCCTGGCCGCCGCGTTCACCACCACCGACGGCTCCCCGGACGCCGTCCGGGCCGCCCTTGCCGACGACGGCGAGACCGTCGCAGTCAGCGCCGGGGCCCCGGGGGTGCGCCCGCTGGTTCCGCTGCTGCCCCCGGCGTCCGGCTCCGCGCTGCTCAGCGGCTTCATGGGCACGCACAAGAAGAAGTGGGGCGGACAGAGTGCCCCGCAGGACGCCGAGTTCACACCGCCCAAGTGGTTCTTCAAGGGGTTCGGCGACTGGGCCCGGCTGCCCGGCGAGCCCCTGACCGTCCCCGCCCGCCCGGTCGCGCTCATCGAGGAGCCGGAGGTCGTGCTCGTGTACGTCAACGACGCCGACGGCACGCCGCACTACGCCGGTTACACCTTCGGCAACGACCTGTGCGACATCGGCCTGCACCGCAAGGACCCTGGCTACAACCCGTACTGCAAGCTGTGCGACACCGCGCTCGCGCCCTGGCTGTTCCTCGGCCCGCCGCCGCGCTCGGCGACCGGCCGCGTCACCATCGTGCGGGACGGCGCGACCGCCTGGGAGGGCAGCTTCGACTGCGGCGGCGACGCGCTGTACTTCCGGGTCCGGGACATGGTCGACCACCTGTTCTCCTTCCCGGCGGTGCGCCGACCCGGCCTGGTCAACTACGTGCTGCTCGGCGCGGACGAGGCCAGCTTCCACGACGGCTTCCGGATCGCCGACGGCGACCGCATCGGCATCGACGTCAAGAGCCACGGCGTCACCTTCGAGAACACGGTGCGGTACGTCTCCCCGGCCCCCGCCGCCGCGCTCCCGGCCTCATGAGCGGCCCGCCCGCCGCCGGACGCAAACAGGTACACCTGGCGGCCCAGCTGCCCGGCATCCACAACGTGACCGTCTGGTCGGACCCGCGCGCCAGGAGCCAGATCGCCTTCGACTCCTTCCTGCACCTCGCGCAGACCGCCGAACGCGGCCGGTTCGACTTCTTCTTCCTGGCCGAGGGCCTCAGACTGCGCGAGCACAAGGGGCAGCTGTACGACCTGGACGTGGTCGGCCGGCCGGACAACCTCACCCAGCTGAGCGCCCTGGCCGCGGTCACCACCCGGCTCGGACTCGCCGCGACCGTCAACGCCACCTTCAACGAGCCCTACGAGGTGGCGCGCCGGCTGGCCACCCTCGACCACCTCAGCGCCGGGCGCACCGCCTGGAACGTGGTCACCAGCTCCGACGCCTTCACCGGCGAGAACTTCCGGCGCGGTGGTTTCCTCGCCGAGGCCGACCGCTACGCACGCGCGGCCGAGTTCCTGGCGACCGCGCGCGAGCTGTGGGACAGCTGGGCCGACGGCGATGTGCGCGCCGACGCCGTGGCCGGGGCGTACCTCCGGCCCGGCGCCGGCCGTTTCGCGCACCGCGGGCGGCACTTCGACATCTCCGGCCGCTTCACCACCCCTCGCCCTCCACAGGGGCACCCGGTGATCATCCAGGCGGGCGACTCCGACACGGGCCGCGAGTTCGCCGCCGCCGAGGCCGACGTCGTCTTCAGCAAGTACAACCGGCTCGACCAGGCCCGCAGCTTCTACCGTGACGTCAAGGGACGCCTGGCGCGGCACGGTCGCACCCCGGACCGGCTGAAGATCCTGCCCACGGCCACCGTGGTGGTGGCGGACAGCGACGCGGAGGCTGCCGCCTACGCCGACGAGATCACCCGCGCCCAGGTGAGCCCGCAGACCGCGATCGCCCACCTGGAGGCCGTCTGGGGCCGTGACCTGTCCGGCTACGACCCCGACGGCCCGCTGCCGGACATCGACCCCGACCCCGACTCGCTGACGCTGAAGGGCCATTCACTGTTCCGCCGGGGCCGCGCCGAGACCGCGCGGCGCTGGCGGGCCCTCGCCGAGCGGCGCGGCCTGAGTATCCGCGAACTGGTCATCGAGATCAGCGGCGGCCAGACCTTCGTCGGCGCCCCGCGCACCGTCGCCGACGCGATCGACCACTTCGTGCAGACCGGCGGCGCCGACGGCTTCGTCCTCGTCCCGCACCTGACCCCTACCGGCCTGGACGACTTCGTGGCCCGGGTCGTTCCACTGCTCCAGGAAGAGGGCGTGTTCCGGCCGGACTACACGAGCAGGACGCTCCGTGACCACCTGGGCCTGCCGCACGACAGGGGAGAAGACACGGCAGACCCGGCTGCCGAGGAGGAGGCCTCGTGACCGCATCCCCGCTGCACCTCGCCGTCGCCCTGGACGGCGCCGGCTGGCACCCGGCGGCCTGGCGGGCCGAGGACGCCCGGCCCGGCGCGCTGTTCACCGCCCAGTACTGGGCAGACCTGGTCACGGAAGCCGAGCACGGCATGCTCGACTTCGTCACCTTCGAGGATGCGCTCGGCATACAGTCCGCCGCCTTCCACCGGCCCGACGACCGCACCGACCAGGTGCGCGGCAGTCTGGACGCGGTCCTGCTCGCGGCTCGCATGGCACCGCTCACCACGCACATCGGCCTGGTCCCGACCGCGAACGTCACCCATACGGAGCCGTTCCACGTAGCCACCGGCATCGCCACCCTCGACCATGCGAGCAAAGGCCGGGCCGGCTGGCGCCCGCAGATCGCCGCGCGCGCCGCCGACGCCACCCACTTCGGCCGCCGTACGACGCCGCAGCTCACCGACGACGACGTGCGCGACCCGGAGCGCATCGGCCGGCGGCTGCGCCCGCTGTTCGACGAGGCCACCGACGTGGTGGAGGTCGCCCGGCGGCTGTGGGACAGCTGGGAGGACGACGCGGAGATCCGGGACGCGGCCACCGGCCGCTTCATCGACCGCGGCAAGGTCCACCACATCGACTTCGCGGGCGCCCACTTCGGTGTCCGGGGCCCTTCGATCATCCCACGCCCGCCGCAGGGACAACCGCTTGTGACGAGCCTGGCGCACGCCATGGTCCCGTACGAGTTCGCGACGCGCTCGTGCGACGTCGTGTACGTCACGCCGCACGACCGGGCGGGGGCCGCGGCGATCGTTGCCCAGGTGGACGAAGCCGCCGGCCGCTCCGGCCGCGACATGCGGGCCTGGCCACTGCTCCGGTTCGCGGAACTCCTCGTCTTCCTGGACGCCGAGCCGCGCGCCGCCACGCACCGCAAGACCCACCTCGATTCCCTCGACGGCGCCGAACTCACCTCCGATGCCGAGGTGTTCACCGGCACTCCCGGCGAACTCGCCGACCTGCTGCTGGACTGGCGCGAGGCGGGGCTCGACGGCTTCCGGATTCGCCCCGGCACGCTGCCGCACGACCTCGTTCAGATCACTCGCGGGCTGGTACCCGAGCTGCAGCGGCGCGGAGCGTTCCGCACCGCGTACGACGCGACGACGCTGCGCGGCCACCTGTGCCTGGCGCGCCCCAACAGCCGCTATTCGCAGGAGAGGCAGACCAGAAAGTGACGGTTCTCACGCAGGCCCGCCCGGCAGCGAGACAACTCACCTTCATCGCTGCCACCCGCCTGCTGCCGTCCTTCTGTATCCTCGCGTCGCATCTGTCCTTCGAGCAGGTCTTCAAGGACCGGACGGTGCAGGAGACGTACTACCGCATCTTCAACCCGGCGGGCTTCAACGCGGTGTCGTTCTTCATCGTCCTCAGCGGCTTCATCCTGACGTGGATATCCGCAGAGCGCCCGCCGGACCGCGGCTTCCGGGCCCGCCGACTGCTGCGCATCCTGCCGGTGCACTTCCTGACCTGGGCCGTGATCGTGTGCGCCTTCGCCGCCACCTTCTCGGCCACCGGCCTGTTCGCCACGCTCACCCTCCTGCAAGGCTGGTTCCCGGACCACGGCATCTACTGGGCGGCCAACGCCCCGGCGTGGACCCTGTCGACCGAACTCGTCCTGTACGCGGTGTTCCCGACCGCGTACAGGTTCCTGGTCCGCCGCGGTGACCAGTTCCTGTTCGGCCTGCTGACCGGTCTGATCGCGGTCGTGGTGCTGTTGCCGCTGGCTCTGCAACTCCTTCCGGACGGCACGACGTTCGCCAACGCAGCGTTCACGGAGCGCGGCCACCTCGTCCGTGTCTCCGAGTGGAAATACTGGCTCGTCTACGTCTTTCCGCTCACTCGCGTCCTGGAGGCGCTGTGCGGCATGGTGGTCTGCCTGCTGGTGTCGCGCGGCAGGTGGACGCGCAAAGTCCGGGTGCCCACCGCACTGCTCGTGTCGGCGGTGGTGGTCGAGGAGCTGTGGGCGCCGGTCCTGTTCGACCTGACGGCGTTGACGATCGTCCCGATCGCCCTGCTCATCGGCGCCTTGGCAGCCAAGGAGATCGGCCGTTGGAATGCCCCAGGTGCTACGGAGAACCGCGCCGTCGCCCGCGTCTCGGCCTACGGCAAGTACACCTTCGGTATTTACATGTACCAGTGGGCCTTCATCATGGTCTGCCAGCGGTATGTGCACCCCTGGGGCAACTCGGTCGCCGGGGGCGTGCTCTTGGTGATCGCCTTCTACGCGCTGTGCGTCGCCGTCTCCATGGTCTCCTACCGCTTCGTCGAGACCCCGGTCAACCGTTTCATGAAGCCTGCCATCGCTGCGTACACGAAGCGGTGACCCCTTGCGCGGCTTGTCGGGGCGGACTTGCGGTGAACATCATCGAATGCTGAAGTGAACCGCGTGACGGGTGGGGTGGCGATGGGTGGAGCGGCACGGGTGCGCGTGCCGGTGGGTGAGGATGCGGAGCGATGGGTCACACGGGTGGGGTGCCGCCGTGTGCTGTTCATCGTGCACAACGTGACGTCCGCTACGCGGCTGCTGGACGTGCTTCCGCTGTTCGACGGCGACCTGCGCGTCCAGATGGCCGCCACCTGCACCGGCTCGTCCCCGTTCCTCGCCGGGGTGCCCGAGCTGCTGGCACGGGCGGGGCTGCCGGTCCTGCCCTGGGAACAGGCCAAGGAGACGCCGTTCGACCTGGTGGTGTCCGCCAGTTACGGCGGTGAACTCGCTTCCGTGCAAGGTAAGTTGGCGGTGCTGTCACACGGGGTCGGATACAATAAAAGGCTGGCTACACCGGACACCGGACACCGGACACCGGACACCGGACACCGGACACCCGTCGCCCTCGTCCCCGCCCGTCTTCGGGCTGTCGCCCGACTGGCTCCTGGAAGACGGGCGTCCCCTCGCCAGCGCCACCGTCCTGTCCCACCCAGAACAGCTGGAGCGGCTGCGCTCGGCCTGTCCGGAGGCGGCGCCCACCGCGGTGCTCGCCGGGGACCCGTGCTATGACCGCATGCTTGCCGCGCTCCCCCAACGTGCCGCCTTCCGCCGTGCGTTGGGCGTGGGCCCGGGCCAGCGGCTGATCGTCGTCAGCTCGACCTGGGCGCCCCGTTCCCTCTTCGGCGGAGCCGCGGAGCCGGAGGCGGATGATCTGCTGCCCTGGCTGCTGTCCCGCCTCTCGGCCGAGCTGCCGGCCGACGAGTACCGGACCGTCGCGGTCCTGCATCCGAACATCTGGTACGGCCATGGGCCCGGGCAGGTCCGTGCCTGGCTGGACAACGCGCGGCGGGCCGGCCTCGACGCGATACCGCCGCTCGACGGGTGGCAACAGGCCCTGATCGCCGCCGACTGTGTCCTGGGGGATCATTCGAGCGTCACCTACTACGCGGCGTCCATAGGCATCCCCGTCGTCCTCGGGTCGTTCCCCCAGCAGGACCTCGACCCGCTGTCACCGGTCGCCGCCCTCGGCCGTACCGCTCCCCGACTCGTTCGCCGAGGCAGCCTGCGGGCACAGATCGACCAGGTCATCGCGGCGCACGACCCCGGCCGGTACAAGGAGCTCGCGGAGCAGACCAGTTCGGCACCGGGCGAGTCGGCCGCTCTGCTGCGCCGCCTGTTCTACGGCCTCATGGAGCTGCCCGAGCCGGACCGGCACTCCGCGCTGCTCGACCCGCTGCCGCTGCCGCCGTACCTGCCCGCCCGCCGTACCGCCCCGGTCCGCGTCCTCGTCGGCGGTATCGGCTCGCATCCGCCGGAGGTCTCCGTCGTCCGGTACGCCGTCGCGGGCGCCGGGCCCGGACCGGCGGTGTGTGCCGACTCCGCGCACACAGTCGTGGACGAGGAGACGCGGGAGACCGGGCGGCTGGGCATCGCCGACGTCGTCGTACGGTACGCGGCCGGGGACGATCCACGGCTCGGGCCGCCCGCCGCCTGGACGGCGGAGGCGCTGGACCGCTACCCGTACTGCGGGCTGGCCGCCTATGTCGACGGGCCGGACCGCTGTGTCGTACGCACCCGGGACGGTGACCTCGTGCGGCTGTCCGCCGCAGCGGCCCTCGACGGCCGGGCCGACCTGTGCGATCCCGCCGCCTACGCCTCCGCGCTGCACGCCTGGCTCGCGAGCGGCCGGAGCCTGGAGCGGGCCCTCCCCGGGATCACCGTACGCACC
This sequence comes from Streptomyces roseochromogenus subsp. oscitans DS 12.976, assembly GCF_000497445.1. Lineage (NCBI taxonomy): Bacteria > Bacillati > Actinomycetota > Actinomycetes > Kitasatosporales > Streptomycetaceae > Streptomyces > Streptomyces roseochromogenus. The sequence continues at coordinate 2,846,463 of NZ_CM002285.1, forward strand.
GGTGCCACCGCCCATCGGGTCGCCGTGGAGCCGCTCGCCCCGTGAGCCGGGTCCTCACGCCGCCAGCTCGGCCAGGCGCGCCCGTACGCGCGCCAGGCCGATGTGGTTCCCGTGCTCCTCGTAGGACACGGCCGCGGTACGCAGGTCCTCCGTCTCCTCGGCCGGGCGGTCCGACCGTCGGTGACAGCGGGCCCGCGCCTCGACGGCGTCGGCCAGTTGCAGTCCCGCGCCCGCCTCGGTCATCGCCTTGACGGCCTCGTCCAGGCACACGCGCGCCTGCTCCGCGTCCCCCGCGTCCAGGTGGGCGTCGCCCAGACTCATATAGACCCGGCCCGCGTTGTAGGCATCGCCACCGCCCGGCAGCCGGCGGAACCGCGCCAGGGCGTCGTTCAGCCGGGCGATGGCGGCGGCGAAGTCCCCCCGCTTGGTCTGGGCGCGGCCGATGTGGTGGGCCAGCAGGGCCGTGGCGCGCGGCACGTCCTCCGCTCCGTCCTCGCCCGGGCCGATACGGCGCAGAATCTCCTGCGCCTCCTCGAAGCACCGCTGGGCCGCCCCGAACTCCCACTGCCTGAGGCGGAGCAGCCCCAGCGCCTCGACGGCGGTCGCCTCGCCGCGGTGATGGCCGCAGGCCCGGTCCGCGGCCCGCGCCTGTGTGAGGGCATCCGCGGCCTCCGTCACCTGCCCGGCTCCCATGTGGGCGAAGGCCAGTTGCGTCCACATGCGGCCCACGGCGCGCGGGTCGCCGAACTCCTCCGCGCCGCGCCGGGCGGCCTCGACGCCGAGCAGGTGTGTGTCGATCCACTGGGCGTGGAAGCCGAGCAGCAGATGCAGGCCCCACATCGCCTCGCACAGTTGCCAGACGAGGTCGTCGAAGCCGTGGTGTGCGGCGGCCCGGATGACGGCCGCGAGGTTCTCCCGCTCGGCGCGCAGGTCGGCCAGGGCTCGCTTGCCGTCCTCGGGGTCGCGGTGTTCCGGGACGGTGAGCGCCTGGTAGGCGGGGCCGAGCCGCCAGCGGAGCGGCATGACCCGGAAGTCGAGTCCCGCCGCGAAGCGCAGATGCGCGACCGCCACGCGGCGGACGGCGGCCGCCATCCGGCCGTGCCCGTCCTCGGCCTCCGCGAGCCCGTGGGCGTGCGCCCGGGTCAGGTCGTGGAACCGGTAGCGCTCCTCGCCGACCTCCTCCAGCAGATGCACCCGGGCCAGCCTCTCCAGCAGCGCCCGCGCCTCGTCCTCGCTCACCCCGGCGGCCTGTGCCGCGCACAGCACGGTGACGGTCGGCCAGGGCCACACCGCGATCGCCCGGTAGAACGCAGCGCAGTCGGGGGCGAGTTGGCCGTAGGAGACGTCCTGGACGGCGCGCACGGGATCGGCCGAGGCGTCGGGGGCCGGTTCTCCCATGAGGGCACCTCCCAGGTCATGGCCGTGGCTACGGTCGGACAGCTGCCGCGCGACCCGTTCCCACGTCAGGTGTTCCCGGACGGCGAGGCCGGCGCCCGTGGTGCACAGGGCGAGGGGAATCCCACCTGTGCCCTGCGCCACCGCCTGGACGACGGCGTCCGGAGCCGCCGGGCGGCCGCTGCCGGCGACCCGCCTGATCAGCGTGACGGCGTCCTCGGTGGACAGCGGCCCCAGAGCATGCGGCCGGGCCCCGTGCCGGGACACGAGAAGTCCCTGCCGATACCGGCTCGTCACCAGCACCAGACACTCCGGGGACGCCGGGAGCAGCGGAATGACCTGGGCGTCGCCGCGGGCGTTGTCCAGTACGACGATCATGCGGCGCCCGGCCGTGCAGTCGAGGTACAGATCCCGCTGCCGTGCCTCGTCGCCCGGCACCATGGCGGCCGGCACCCCGAGCCGCTCCAGGAACCGCGCGAGCACGTCGGAGGGCCGGAGCGCCGTACCGTCCGACGCGCCTGCCAGGTCGGCGAACAGGACTCCGTCGGGAAACCGGTCCATCAGCTCGAACGCGCACCGGACCACGGCGGCTGTCTTGCCGATGCCACCCGGCCCGGTGAGTACGGCGATCGCCGGCGCACCCGGTGTACGCCCCTCCTCGTCCAGCAGTCCCCTGAGCCACGCGAGCACCTCCGCACGGTCGGTGAACACGGGCGTCGCCGGCGGCAGCATCTGCGGGCGGGAGGCGGCGTGTGCGACGGCGGGTACGGTGCGGGGCGACAGCCATGAGGCCTCACGGACCCACTCGGTCACCTCGCGGGCGAACTCCGGTGAGCTGCGGGCCAGTTCCAGCAGCTGCCGGGCCGCCGCGGTCTGCGCGTCCTCGGTGACGGGGAGGGTGGGGTGGCGTGAACCGCCCTCTCCAGGGCCGGAGTTCGCCTCGGCGTCGGCCCCGGCACGGCGGCCCCGGCTCAGCAGGTCATAGAGCCGCTCGGAGGTCCGTCGACCCGCCTCGCCGCCCGCTCCGGAGAGGGCGCCCGAGACGACCGTACCGACAGCCGAGAGCGCCATGCCCATCAACGGTTCCACCTGGACTCCCCCAACTCGCCGTTGTAGCCATGGTATCGACGCGTCGGGGGCGTCAGGCCGGAACGGCGGACGGCGGGTTCACGTGGTGGCCAGCAGCAGGTCCTCCCCGGTCGACGGGCGCAGGCCGTCGGTGCGGCCGGTGAAGTACCGCTCGGCGAGTGCGGTGCCCGGCACATGCCGGGCCTGCGCGAAGCCCGCCTCGCGGGCCAGGCTCAGCATCTCCGCGGGGGTGTAGAAGCTGCGGAACGGCGTGCCCGCGCTGCGCGCCCCGGCGGTGCTGGTACGCAGGCCCGGGCGGTCGGCCTCAGCCACGAGGTCTTCCGGCAGCAGGAAGGTCATGGCGAGGGTCGAGCCGGGGGCCAGCTGGGCGATCTGGCGCAGGGTCGCGGCGGTGGCCTCCTCGGTGAGGTACATGGTGACGCCGCTGGAGGCGACGACCGCCGGCCGGCCGGGGTCGAATCCGGCCGCGGTCAGCTGCTCCCGCCAGGTGCCGCCGCTCGCCTCGAAGTCGACCGGCACCAGGTGCAGCCAGTCGGGGACGCCGTAGCCGAGAGCGGTGAGACGCCGGCGCTTCCATTCCTGCGGGCCCGGCTGGTCGACCTCGAAGACGCGCAGCCGGGACGCGGCCCGCGGGGCGCGCTGGGCGAAGGTGTCGAGACCGGCGCCCAGCAGGACGTACTGGTCGACACCCCGGCCGGCCTGCTCCGTGACCAGGTCCTCGATGAACCGGGCGCGGGCGACGACGGCCGCGCGGAACCCGCGGGTGGCCCGCGGGTCCATGTCGGGGCGCGCACGCCAGTCGGGGCCGGGGTCCGCGATGCGCAGGCCGATCTCGTCCTCCAGCACCTGCGGGGGCGGGTCGGCCCGGACATGCATCGCCCGCCACAGGGCGCAGCGCACGGCGGTGTGGTCCGGGGTCCCGGTCCGTGCGTCCGCCGGTGCGCCGGGGGTGCCGTCGGCCGTCACGGCTGTTCCTTCCGCGGGGCCTGGAGGCTCCACAGGCGTCCGTCGGGGTCGCGGACGGTCATCAGGCGGGTGCCGAAGTGGGTGTCCTCGAACGGCGTGACCACCTCGACGGCGGGATCGGCGCGGAACGCGTCCGCGTCCGGCACCTTCAGCACGATCTGCGTCTGCGGCTCGCGGTCCTCGGGGATCTCGGCGATGAACACATACGGTCCGTCGCCGTTGCGGAGCTGCCCGGAGTTGTGGTCGGTCGCGAACTCCAGGTCGTAGCCCAGCGCCTGGAAGAACTTTGCCGCCCTGCCCCAGTTGTGCGTCTCCAGGAACACGGCCTCGATGCCTTCGGTCGCCATGTCAGGTCTCCTTCTCGGTCGACTGCTGTTCCCGCTCCTGGGCGTCGTCGAGGTAGGCACGCAGCGCGTCCGCGACCAGTGCCGACAAGGACGAGCCCGACTCGATGGCGCGGTACTTGACCTGCTTGATCAGTCCGATCGGCAGGTACACGTTGAACTGCTTGACTTCCTCATCACCCACACTTCGAAGCTAGCATGCTAGCAATCTAGCCGCCAGCCATGATGCACCGCGCCCTGCCGCTCGACAGCCGGGAGTGGCTGATGTTCCTCCAGGAGCTACCGCGCAGTAACCGCTTGCTCCTACGCTGCCCCCAACTCGACGCAAACGAAGGGAAGTTGAGCGATGGGCGCAGTGAGACGGGTGGCGGCACTCCTGGGAGCGGCCGCTCTGCTGATGGCGGGGCCGGGCAACGCGCACGCGGCGGCGCCCAGGTTCTCCGAGACGACGGCGATCGGCACGCACAACGCGTACGAGAAGGCCAAGTACACGTACTTCGCACAGGCGCTGGACTCCGGCGCCTCACTGCTGGAGCTGGACGTGTACGTGGACAGCATCAGTCACCGCTGGCGGGTCAGCCACAGCAATCCGTTCGGCAACGACAACAACTGCGAGGCCGCGAAGACCCCGGGCGAGCTGTACAGCAAGGACCGCGACCAGGACCTCGGCAGCTGCCTGGACAACATGGCCGCCTGGAACCAGCTCCACCCCGGCCACCCGCCGATCGTCATCAAGGTCGAGATGAAGGTCGGCTTCAACAACAACGCCGGCATGGGACCGGACGAGTTCGACACGCTCGTGTCCCAGAAGCTCGGCGGCAGCGTCTACAAGCCGGCCGAGCTGCTGGGCGGCACCTACAGCACGCTCGACGCTGCGGCGAAGGCGAACGCCTGGCCGAGCCGCGACTCCCTCAAGGGCAAGTTCGTCTTCGAGATGATCCCCGGCACGGTCGAGATGGCCAATCCCTTCGACCACTACTGGACGGACCAGGAGTACGGCGACCATCTGCGCGACCTGTACGCGGCCGGGAACATCTCCCAGGCCGAGGCCTTCCCCGCGGTGCTGGGCGCGGCGGGCGGAGACCCGCGGGCCACCCGCTGGGCCTCCGACACCTCGATCCGGCCCTGGTTCGTGTTCTTCGACGGTGACGCGGCCACCTATGTGAACATAGGCTACGACACCTCGTTCTACTCCACGAACCACTACCTCTCGATCATGACCGACGCCTACAACGTGTCCCCGGCCATCTCCTCCACGAATCCGACGGACGCCGAGGTCGCCGCCCGGCTGGCGCTGCTGGCCAAGGACCACGCGAGCATCATCACCTCGGACTGGTCGGCGAAGTCCGCGTCGGTACTCAGTTCGACGGCCGCCCGGAGCTGACGTTCCCCGCCGCGGGGCGGATCGGGCGTGCCATCGTGGGGCATCACCTAAGCAGCAACTCCTTTCCCCCACCCGCTCTTCGAGGAGTCCCCCACATGCTCCGCGGCATCGACGTCAGCGCGTACCAGTCGTCCTCCTACGACACGAGTGGCCTCTCCTTCGCCTTCATCAAGGCGACGGAGGGCCATTCGTACGTCAACTCCCATGCCGGCGCCCAGGCGAAGACCGCCCGTGACGCCGGCCTGGTCGTGGGCTTCTATCACTTCCTGTGGCCCGGCGACCTCACCGTCCAGGCCGAGTACTTCGTGGCCAAGGCCCCGTCGAGGACGGGCGACATCCTCGCCGTCGACTGGGAGACCACCGGCGACGGCACCCACGCGAGCAACTCGGAGAAGGACGCCTTCCTCCGGAAAGTGAAGCAGCTACGGCCGCACCACCGGGTCGTGCTCTACACGAACAGGGACTTCTGGTTGACGGTCGACACGACGTCCTATGCGGGCGACGGCCTCTGGATCGCCGACTACGTCACCGCGGGCAAGCCCCGCATCAAGGCGAAGTGGCTCTTCCACCAGTACACCAGCGAGCCCCACGACAAGGACGTGGCCAACTTCGCGAGCGAGGCGGCGCTGAAGGGCTGGGCCGACGGCGCATGAGCGTTGAAGGCGGCTGACGTCAGCCCCGGAAGTCCTCGGGGCGTTCCGGGGAGGCCTCGGCAAGAGCCTTCCTCACTCCTTCCACACCTGCGCGCAGGCCGTAGACCGGGGTACCGGGCTGCTGGCGCCAGGAGTCGTCGAGGCCGCCCGCGTCGACCGTGTCGAAACCGAGTTCGCCGACGAGGGCGCGGACGGTCCGCTTGGCCTGCTCGTCGTCGCCGGCGACCGGGACGGCGAGGCGCTCGGGGTCGCCCGCGGGGCGGGGGCGGTCCAGGATGTCCTGGGCGTAGGTGCCGTTGAACACCTTGATCACCGGGTGGCCGAGGTGGCGCTCGGTCCAGCGGCTCTCGGTGACGCCCTCGTCCTCGATGCCCGCGATCCGGCCGTCGCGCCCCGGGTAGTAGTTGCCGGTGTCGATCACCGCCACACCCTCGGCGGCGCCGTCCAGCAGGCCGGAGGGGAGGTGCGGGACCGCTTTGACGGGGACGGTGACGACGACGACCTGGGCGCCCTTGGCCGCGTCCTCGGCCCGGACCGCGGTCGCACCGGTCTCCTCGGCGAGTTGCCTGAGCGTCTCGGGGCCGCGGGAGTTGGCCACGGAGACGTCATGGCCGAGGGCGGTGAGCCGCCGGGTGAGGTTGCCGCCGATGTTGCCCGCGCCGATGATGCCGATCTTCATGACAGGCCTTCCGGATGAGTCCGCTTGCATGCACGTGCATGCGTCTGTTGTCGGCGTCAACCCCGGCCGCCGGGGACTATTCCTGCGTTACGGCGATCGGTTGCGGGCGGGCACGGACAGGTCAGAGGCGCACGACGATCTTGCCCGGGTGGCGCCGTGACTGACGTGGTGGCGGATGACAAGGGCGGGGCGGCTGCTGCGCCGCCAAGGCCTTCAAGCGGGAGTACGGGGTGGCACCGGGCAGTATCGCAGGCCGGCAGCGTAGGAGTCGGCTCCTGCCGGGCTACCGGGAGGCGAAGAAGTGGCGGGCGAAGACGCACCAGAAGATCGCGCGACGGCGGCAGGACGCGGCCCGCGAGTGCGCACGCGCTTCCGTCGTCGGAACGCACCTACACCTGCACCGCGTGCGGAGCCATGTCCCCCAGGGACAAGAACTCCGCACGCGTGATGCTCGTCCCTCCCTACGGGGAGGGGGGCAGTCACTTGTTCAGGTAGTCCCAGAACTCGTCGAACGACAGGACCTTGTCGCCGTTGAGGTCGCGCTGGTTGATGATGGACTGCGCCACCGTCTCGGTGACGTTCCAGTCACCTTCCTGAGCCAGAGCGGACTTGAACTCGGCAGCGGTGATGAACCCGTCACCGTTCGCGTCGATCCGGTCGAACTGCTTGCGTGCTTCCTCGATGTCCGCCACCGATCCGCCCCTTATATTCGTGTTTCTGCTGCCGTGCTGGCGTACTGACGCAGGTCAGATTAACGGCCCGGCCAGGCCTTCAGCGCGGCGACCACCCAGGCGAACTCCTCCTGGAACCTCTGCGGCTCCCCCTCGCCCTTGATCACGGACGCCAACTCCCGGTAGCGGACGACCTCGTTGCCAAGGTTGATCCGGCGGAGCACGGCCGCGCGGTCGGCGTCCGCGCCGAGCAGTTCGGTGAGGACGGCGTCGGCCTCGGGTGACTGCGGGGTGACTCCGCGTTCCCTGGCGGCGGCGACCAGCTCGACCAGCCGCTTGAAGAACATCGCCGAGGCGCCGGCCGGGGTGTCCGGGGTGCGGTCGGCGGCGTTGAACTCGATCATCCGGCGCATCACGGCCCGGAAGTCCCGGTTCTGCAGCAGTTCCGCCAGTTCCACCCAGGCGTCGACCTGCTCCGGCGTCGGGTCGTCCGGCAGCTGCACGCCGATGCTGCGGGTGCGCTCCCGGATCCAGGGGTCGGCCGTGTCCAGCCCGTGGAAGATCTCCTCCACGAAGTCGTCCACGATCCGCTGCCGCTCCGCGGCCGACAGCCGCGCCAGTTTGTTCATGAGTGCCGTCTCCTCTGCGCTGGAACCTCGTCGGGCGACCGTCGACAGCACCGCACGGGTCGTCTTCAGCGCCCGGATCTGCGTGTCCAGGGCCGCGACATGGGTGGCCGCGACCTCGGCGACGGTCCGCTCCCCGGCCAGCACCTTCCGTACGTCGTCCAGGCCGAGTCCCAGCTCGCGCAGGGTACGGATCAGCTCCAGGCGGGCGGCGGCTGCGCTGTCGTAGAGCCGGTAGCCGCCGGACGAGCGGGCGACCGGGGTGAGGACGCCTTCGTCGGACCAGTAGCGGATGGTGCGCACGGTCAGTCCGGTGGCCCGGGCCAGCGCGCCGATGGTGAGAAGTCCGGTGCCGTCTTCGGTCATGTCCGCGAGTCTGGGCCTTCCAGCGGGTGGAGACTCAAGGAGCGGGCCCTAGAACCTGTCCAGCGGCCCGCTCCCGAGGCGTCAGTCCGACTGACCCTGGTTCAACCGGCCGTGCTTCAACTCGCCCTGGTTCAGCGGAAGATGCCCGTGTGCCCGAGCGAGTAGCGGCCCGGCTGCGGGTAGACCGCGAGTCCGTGCGGGCCGCTGCCGACCTTGATTCGGGCCAGCTCCCTGCCCGTCCGGGTGTCGAGGGCGTACACCTCGGAGTTGTAGCGGCCGGACAGCCACAGGACCTTGCCGTCGACGGAGACGCCGCCCATGTCGGGGCTGCCGCCGCCGGGCAGGTGCCACTTCTTGGTGAGCCGGTTCTGCGTGAAGTCGAAGACGGAGATGGAGCCCTCGCCCCGGTTGGAGACGTACATCTCGCGGGAGTCACGGCTGATGTAGAGGCCGTGGGCGCCCTTGCCGGTGTACAGGAAACGGGGCCGGGTGAAATTGTTGCCGTCGAGGATCCACAGGCCGTTGGCGACCATGTCGGCGATGTAGAACAGCTTGCCGTCCGGGGAGATCTTGACGTCCTGCGGCATCGCCCCGCGGTACGGCAGCCGCTGCTGGCCGATGACCTTCATCTGCGCGGTGTCGACCTTGAGCAGCTCGCCGCTGAACTCGCAGGAGACGATGAAGTAGCGGCCGTCCGGGGAGAAGTCGGCATGGTTGACGCCGTAGCAGCGGACCGGGACGGTCTTGACGACCCTCATGGTGTGCGCGTCACGGAAGACCAGCTGGCGGTCCATGGAGGCCATGACGACGGCGTACTTGCCGTCGGGCGTGAAGTACAGGTTGTACGGGTCGTGCACGGCGACCGGCTTGCCGGCCTTGCCGGTGCTCGGGTCGATGGGGGTGAGGCTGTTGCCGAGGTCGTTGTTGACCCAGAGGGTCTTCAGGTCCCAGGACGGCACCACGTGCTGGGGCTGGCGGCCGACCGGGTACGTGTCGATGACCTTGTAGGTCTCCGGGTCGATGACACTGACGGTGTTGGAGTTGGTGTTGGGGACGTACACCCGGTTCGGGAAGTCCTTGACGACCGGCGACAGTTGGCCCGGGCGGTCGGCGGAGTAGAGGTCCTTGGAGTCCTCGACCGGCGGCATCCCTGGCAGCATGTCCATCTGCCGCCTGCCGTTCCCCACCTGGGCCGGCGCTTTGCTGTCCCTGGTGTTGTCCGCGTGGTGCTGAGATCCCGAAGTGCACGCGGACAGCAGCGTCAGTGCGGTGAGGGCGGCGCCGGCGGCCAGCAGGCGGGCGGCTTTCTTCGTTCTCATCAGCTCAGCAGCTCCGTGGTGGTGACCGCGCGCAGTCCGCGGCGGTCGAGTTCGTGGAGGAGATCGGGCAGGGCGGCGACGGTGTCCGGGTACCCGAAGTGCATGCTCACCACCGAGCCGCTGCGCACCTCGGCGAGAACCTTGTGGGTGACGGCGGCGGCGCCGGGGCGGGTGTAGTCGAGCGAGTCGACGTCGTACGACAGCACGTGCGGGTAGCCGGCGGCGCGGGCGAGCCGGGCGACCAGCGGGGACGCGGTCGGCGAACGGGAGGGCCGGAACCAGGTGCCGATGGATCCGGTGAGCCGCTTCAGCCGGTCCGCGCAGTCGGTGATCTCCTTGCGGGCGTCCGCCTCGGCCATGGTGTTGACGGAGATGTGCCGCTGGGTGTGGTTGCCGAGGTCGTGGCCGCCGTCGAGGATCCGGCGGGCGATGTCGGGGTGTTCGTCCAGCCAGGTGCCGACGGCGAGCACGGTGAGCTTGGCGCCGCGCTGCTCGGCCGTGCTCAGCAGCG
>NZ_CM002285.1:2857467-2862548 GCF_000497445.1 Streptomyces roseochromogenus subsp. oscitans DS 12.976
ATCATTTAAGGGGCGATAGGTAAGAAACCACTGATTGGACCGAAAGAGGGTTGATTTCGGGTCGCCGTAAGGGCGATTCCATGTCCTCGCTACCGGTCGGCCACCCGCATCTCGAACCAGGTGGTCTTGCCGCGGGGCAGCAGGTCCACGCCCCAGCGGTCGGAGAGTCTGTCCACGAGGAAGAGGCCGCGGCCGCTGATGTCCATCTCCTGAACCGGCATCAGACAGGGCAGGCCGCGCGAGGGGTCGCGGACCTCCACCCGGATCCAGCCGGGGCGGCGGCGCATCCGCAGGCCGAAGACCCGGGCGCCGGTGTGCCGTACGGCGTTGCCGACGAGTTCGGACACGAGTAAGACCGCGTCTTCGGCCAGCTTGGGGGTGAGCCGCCAGGTGCGCAGGACGACGACCTGGGCCAGCCGGCGGGCGGTGGCCGCGGACTCCGGGCGGGACGGCAGCGGCACCTCTGCCTCCGTCGGGTTGCCGAACAGTTCGAGCGCCTTGAGCGCCTGTTCGTCCTCGACCCCGGGCGACCAGCGTGCCGCGGCCGCACGACTGTGTCCCCGCGGCTGTTCGATGCCCTCCAGCCCCGCCATGCCCCCATGATGGCGGCCCGGAGCCGTCTTGGGGGCCGTTCCGGCGGAATACGCCCCTCGCACGCCCCCGTCCCACGCCGCGCGACCGGCATATGCCGACGTCATGTCACCGGCCAGTAGGGTCCGGTTGACCTGCGAAGACGGCTCACTTCCGGGCAATCGTCAGGCTCCCTCGACAGCGCAGGCTTAAGGTTGCTTTAAGGCTCCCATAAACCGCTCCATCGAGGGACCCGGATGACACGGGGCGTCAATTGCAAGGGGGCCCACAGGTGTTACGGGGAAGTTCACTCCACTGCCGTCAGAGGAACTTGGCCTTGCCCGGGCCCTCCTCCACGAAGCTGCGCATGCCGCGCTCGCGGTCCTCGGTGGCGAACAGGCCCGCGAACCAGTTCCGTTCGACGGCGAGACCGGTGTCGATGTCGGTCTCCAGACCGGCGTCGACCGACTCCTTCGCCGCCCGCAGGGCGATCGCCGGGCCCTGGGCGAGCTTCGCGGCCCAGGCGTGCGCCTGCTCGTACACCTCGGCGGCCGGTACGACCCGGTCCACCAGACCGATCGCGAGGGCCTCGTCCGCCTTGACCTGACGGCCCGTGAAGATGAGGTCCTTGGCCTTGGACGGGCCGATCAGCCGGGGCAGCCGCTGGGTGCCGCCGGCGCCCGGGATCAGGCCGAGCAGGATCTCGGGCTGGCCGAGCTTGGCGTTGTCGGCGGCGATGCGGTAGTCGGCGCACAGGGCCAGTTCGCAGCCGCCGCCGAGGGCATAGCCGGTGATGGCGGCGACGACGGGTTTGGGGATGCGGGCCACGGCGGTGAAGGAGTCCTGCAGGGCGCGGGAGCGCAGGACCATCGCGGTGTGGTCCATGTCCTGCATTTCCTTGATGTCCGCGCCGGCCGCGAACACCCGCTCACCGCCGTAGATCACCACGGCGCGCACGTCGTCGCGGCGCGTGGCCTCCTCGGCGAGTTCCTTCAGCCGGTCCTGGGTGGCGACGTCCAGCGCGTTCATCGGCGGCCGGTCGAGACGCAGGGTTCCGACGCCTTCGGCGACTTCGAGAGAGACGGTCATGCTCCGCAGGTTAGCGGGCGTTCACGTGGAAGGGACCACCGGTACGTCGTTGGCTGCGGGCCGTCGTGGGTTGCTCGCGCCCACGCGGCGGAGCCGCAGATCGATACAGCCCCCGCGCCCCTTACGGGGCGCGAAGCGCCCCTACTTCGTCCAGTCCGCCCAGGACATGTTCCAGCCGTTGAGGCCGTTGTCCGGGCCCACCGTGCCGTCGTGCGCGTTCTTCACGATCACCACGTCGCCGATGATCGAGTGGTCGAACATCCAGGCGGCCGGGGTCGACGTGTCATAGCCGCCGCGCACGTCGCTCAGGCCGACGCAGCCGTGGCTGGCGTTGTAGTTGCCGAAGGCGTCTCCGCCCCAGTAGTTGCCGTGCAGGAAGGTGCCGGAAGTGGTCAGGCGCATGGCGTGCGGGACGTCCTTGATGTCGTACTCGCCGCCGTAGCCTACGGTCTCGCCGTTCATCCGGGTGACCGTGAGCTTCTCGCTGATGACCATCTGGCCGTTCCAGGTGTCGTAGCCGGGCTTGCCGGTGGTGACCGGAAGGGTCTTGATGACCTTGCCGTCCTGGGTGACCTGCATCGTGTGCTTCTTGGCGTCCACGACGGAGACCTGGTTGCGGCCGATGGTGAACTTCACGGTCTTGTGCTGCTCGCCGTAGACGCCGTCGCGGCCCTCGACCCCGTCGAGATCGAGGTCGACGGTGACCTTGGTGCCTTCCTTCCAGTACTTCTCGGGGCGGAAGTCCAGGCGGTCGTTGCCGAACCAGTGGCCCTCGACGTCGACGGCGGGCTGCGTCGTGATCCTGATGGACTTCTCGACGGCCTGCGGGTTCGTGATGCCCCGGGTGAAGTTGACGGAGAACGGCATGCCGACACCGACGGTGGAGCCGTCCTCGGGGGTGAAGTAGCCGAGGAAGGTGTTCTTCGGGGTCAAGGTGGTGAACGTGGAGTCCTCGGCGGCCTCGCGGCCCTGGGAGTCCTTGGCGACCGCGTGCACCGTGTACTTGGTGGCGGCGGCCAGATGGGCCGACGGCGTCCAGGACGCGCCGCCGCCGGTGATGCTGCCGTCGACCGTCGCGCCCTTGGCGTCCTTGACGGTGACCTCGGTCAGCTTGCCCTGGGTGACGTCCACCTTCAGCGCGCCGCTGGTGTCGACGCCGGTGGCACCGGACTTGGGCGTGATGGTGACAGCGGCGGCGGACTGCTGCGCGGCCTGCTGGGTGCCGCCGTCCTTGCCCTTCCCGTCACCCTTGCCGCCGCCCCCGCCGCAGGCGGCGAGCGACAGCACCAGAGCGCCGGCTATGAGCGCCAGTCCCTTACGACCCCGTCGCCCCGCCGCCGACGCCCCCGGTATAGGCCGCACGTTCAAGTCGTTCTCCCCTCGCCGGGCCTGGTCAGACCCGCTCCCCACCACACTGGTGCGCGCATATTAACCGCCTGGTTCCGAGCGGGGTGTCAGGCGTATGTCACCGTTCCGTCGCAACTTCCGCCGGGCGCGGCCGCGCTGGGCCCCCCTGGAACGTCTACCCGTCCTGGGCCGAAACCGTGCCGGTGCGCGGGGCATGGCCTGGAGCGGTTCCGCGGCGCCGGTGCCGGTGTCGGCGGGCCGCCCACACCGAGGAGCAGCAGGCCGACGACCTGGTCGTCCCGTTGGCGCCCGGCACGGACCATCGAGACGTTCTTCCCCGCCGCGGACAGGACTCGACCTCGGCCGACCGTTCCGCCAGGCCCTCCGTCGCGGTCCGTGCGAGCTGCCGGCGGATACGGCGCAGGACGCGCTCACGCCGTTGCGCGAGATTCCGGATCCATCGGGACGGGCCGTCCGGACTCAGGTGCCGAGTGGAGAGGTTGGCGGCCACCGCGACATCCAGCCGCGCCCGAACGCGTCCCACGGCTGATAGCGGTGACCCGGCTTCCCCCGGTCACTCGGCCGCCGGGTTCGCCGTCCACTCCTGCCACGTCATGTTCCAGCCGCCCAGGCCGTTGTCGGGGGCGACGGTCTTCTCGTCGCTGTTGACGACCTCGATGACGTCACCGATGAGGCTGCGGTCGAAGAACCAGCCCGCGGGGGTGTCCGAACTGCCGCCCCGGACGTCCCGGAGGCCCACGCAGCCGTGGCTGACGTTGACGCGCCCGGGGGCGTCCGGCGACCAGTAGTTGCCGTGCAGGAAGGTGCCGGAGTCGGTGAGCTTCATCGCGTGCGGGACGTCGGGGATGTCGTACTCGCCGCCGAAACCGACCGTGCGGCTGTTCATACGGGTGACGTCCAGCATGTCCATCACCACCATCTTGCCGTTGTACGTGGGGTTCCTCGGGGCGCCCGCGGTGATCGGCACGGTGGCGAGCAGCCGGCCGTCGCGGCGTACCTGCATGGTGTGGCTGGCCGCGTCCACCAGCGAGACCTGGCTGCGGCCGACGGTGAACGCGAAGGTCTTGTCCTGCAGCCCGTAGACGCCGGGCGCCCCCTGGACGTCGCGCAGGTTCAGGTCCACGGTGACCTCGGTACCGGGTTTCCAGTACTGCTCGGGGCGGAAGTCCAGCCGGGTCCTGCCGAACCAGTGCGGGCGGATCTCGACGGGGGGCTGTGCGCTGACCCGGACGGCACGGGCGACGGCGGCGCGGTCGGTGATCTCCCGGTTGAAGGCGAGCGAGACGATCATGCCGGTACCGACGACGGCGCGGTTCTCGGGGGTGACGTAGCCGATGAACCGCTCGTCGGGCACGAGCGTGGTGAAGGTGGTGTGCCGGGCGGACTCGCGGCCCTCCGCGTCCTGGGCGACCACGTCGACGGTGTACTGGGCGGCGAGCCCCAGCCGGTCCTCGTCGGGCCGCCAGGTCCTGCCGTCGGCGCTGATGTACCCGGGGACCGCGGAGTCCTGGGCGTCCTGCGACTTCACGACGGTCACCTTCTCCAGCCGCCCCTCGGGCACCCGGACCCGCAGCCGCCGGCCGGGGCGGACGGCCTTGCTGCCGTCGGCGGGGGTGACGTGGATGACGTTCCGGGATGCCGCGGGTGCGCCGGGCTCCCCGTCCGGGCCGAGCGGGCCGGAACACCCCGCGAGCAGGGCCGTCCAGGTCAGTACGGCCGCCAGCACGGCTCCCGCGCGCCGTGCGCGTCCTTCTACGTGCCTCACGCCGGGCTCAACGACCGGGCCCGCTCCGGGGAAACGTGAGTGCGACGCACGCACTGGGCAGAACAGAGGGAAGGACGACACGCTGGGGAGCCGCCGCGCCCATGAGGGGGCGCCTTCTGGATCAGCCGGCCGTGAGGGACGAAGCGGCCGCCGCCGAGACGATCGAGAAGGCACCCCCTTGTGCCGGGGCGCAGCCGTACCGGGTGGCCGGGGTGCCGCGGGGCACACCCGGCCCTTCGGCACGGCCGACTGCGCCGCCCCGGGGGCGAGCCACTGAAAGAGGGGCCGA
>NZ_CM002285.1:2862755-2865538 GCF_000497445.1 Streptomyces roseochromogenus subsp. oscitans DS 12.976
AGGCGGTCTGGGTGTGTCTGTTCGACGAACAGGGCCGGGAGACCCGGCTCGCGCTGACCGAGCTGACGCACGAGATCTGGCACGGCTTCGTCCCGGGGGTGATGCCGGGGCAGCGGTACGGCTACCGGGTGGACGGCCGCTGGGATCCCTGGACCGGCGCCCGCTGGAACCCGGCCAAGCTGCTGCTGGACCCGTACGCGCGGGCGGTGGACGGCGAGTTCGGGCTGCCGCCGGAGGTGTACGGGCATGTCCGGGACTGGCCCGAGCAGTCCGTCGCCGACACCGTCCGCGACGACCGGGACTCGGCACCGCACGTCCCGAAGGGCGTCGTCGTGCACGATGACGACGACTGGTCCGACGACCGGCGGCCCAAGACGCCCTGGGCGGACTCGGTGATCTACGAGCTGCATGTGCGCGGCTTCACCAGGCTGCACCCGGGTATCCCCGAGGAGCTGCGCGGCACATACGCCGGCCTCGCGCATCCGGCGGCGATCGAGCATCTGGTGAAACTGGGCGTGACGGCCGTGGAGCTGCTCCCGGTCCACCAGTTCGCGCACGAGGACCATCTGCTGCGCCGGGGCCTGCGCGACTACTGGGGCTACAACTCCATCGGCTACTTCGCCCCGCACGCCGCCTACGCGGCCTCCGGTACGACGGGACAGCAGGTCGGCGAGTTCAAGCGGATGGTGCGCGCGCTGCACGCGGCCGGTATCGAGGTCATCCTCGACGTGGTCTACAACCACACGGCGGAAGCGGGCGAGTTGGGCCCGACGCTGTCCCTGAAGGGCATCGACAACCGCGGCTACTACCGCCTCCAGGACGACGCCCGCCGCTTCGCCGACTACACCGGCTGCGGCAACACCCTGCACGTCGTGCAGCCCCAGGTGCTGCGGCTGATCACCGACTCGCTGCGCTACTGGGTGACGGAGATGGGCGTGGACGGCTTCCGCTTCGACCTCGCGGCGGCGCTGGCCCGCTCGATGCACGACGTCGACATGCTGTCCCCCTTCCTGGCCGTCATCGCCCAGGACCCCGTCCTCAGGCGCGTCAAGCTGATCGCCGAACCGTGGGACATCGGCTCCGGCGGCTACCAGGTGGGCGCCTTCCCACCCCTGTGGACGGAGTGGAACGACCGCTACCGCAACGCGGTCCGGGACTTCTGGCGGCACGCCCTGCCGGACGTCCGCGAGATGGGCTACCGCCTGTCCGGCTCCAGCGACCTGTACGCCTGGGGCGGCCGGCGCCCGTACGCCTCGGTCAACTTCGTCACCGCGCACGACGGTTTCACGCTGCGCGACCTGGTGTCGTACGAGCGCAAGCACAATGAGGCCAACGGCGAGGACAACCGCGACGGCACCGACGACAACCGGTCCTGGAACTGCGGGGTGGAAGGCGAGACGGAGGACGAGCGGGTACGGTCGCTGCGCCGCCGCCAGTTGAGGAATCTGCTGACGACTCTCCTGCTGTCCACGGGCGTGCCCATGCTGGTGGCCGGTGACGAACTCGGCCGCACCCAGCGCGGCAACAACAACGCCTACTGCCAGGACAACGAGATCAGCTGGCTGGACTGGTCGCTGCTGGACGACCCGGCCTGGCGCCCGCTGTTCGACCTGACCTGCCGGCTGATCGACCTGCGCCACCGGCATCCGGTGCTGCACCGCCGCGCCTTCTTCTCCGGCCGCGCGCACTCCGCGGACGGGCTGCGCGACCTGGCCTGGTTCACCGCGCGGGGCTCGGAGATGACCGAGGCCGACTGGTACGCCCCCGCGGCCACGCTCGGTATGTATCTCTCCGGGCGGGACATACCGGGCCGGGACGAGCGGGGCGCGCCGGTCGCGGACGACAGCTTTCTCGCGGTGCTGCACGCGGGCGCCGGCCCGGTGGGCTTCGTCCTGCCCGGTCCGCCGTGGGCCGAGCGGTACGAGGTGGTCGTGGACACCTCCCGCGAGTACCAGGCCGCGCCGCCGGGCACGGTGCACGCGGCCGGGACGGAGATCACGGTGCCCGAGCGGGCGGTGCTGTTGCTGCGGGTGGCCGCGGTGTGACCGCTGTGCGTGACGCGGATCACGCTCGCCGAGTGCAGCGCCGGACCGGCTCCAGGGCCTTTCTCCTGGTGAAGACAGCCGGCGAGGACAGGGACCGTGAGGATGGAGCAGGCGCGCGCCGGTGAGTACGACGCGTTCGTGGCGGCCCGCTGGTCGGTGTTGTTCCACCTGGCCCGTCTGCTCACCGGAGGGGATCGGCACCGGGCCGAGGACCTGTTGCAGGAGTCCTTGGTCAAGCTGTGGTTCGTCTGGCCGAAGGTCGCCGACGAGGCGCCGGAGGCGTATGTGCGCACGGTGCTGGCGCGGGCCGCGGCCCGTTCGGCCCGTCGGCGCTGGTGGGGCGAGCGGCCCGTGGAGGAGCTGCCCGAGGTGGCGGCGGCCGGTGACATCTCGGCGACCGTGGCCGAGCGCTCCCGGCTGGAGGCGGCGCTGGCACAGCTGAGCCCGCGGCAGCGGGCCGCGGTCGTGCTGCGCTACTACCAGGACCTGCCCGACCGGCAGGTCGCGGAGATTCTGGGCTGCCCCGCGGGCACCGCCCGGTCCCACGCCGCGCGCGGGGTGGCCCGGCTCCGCCGGCTGCTGGCCGACGTCGTCGAGCCGGTGGGGTGAGGGAGAACCCATGGAGCACAGGGAGCACATGGAGGACAGGGATCACTTCGAGCGGCAGCTCGCGCTGCTCATGCACGGCGCCCAGGAGCAGACGCCCTTCGGCCCCGCGCACCGGGACCGGCTGCACGC
>NZ_CM002285.1:2865982-2886283 GCF_000497445.1 Streptomyces roseochromogenus subsp. oscitans DS 12.976
CGACCGGCCCAGCGCACCGCACCCCCTTCCCGCGACCAGCCCGGCACCCGTGCCGAGCACCACCTCGCCGAGCCCATCGGACTCGCCGAGTGCGCCGCCGTCCTCGCCCGTGACGGACACCGCCACCCCGGGCTCGACCCCGACGACCGCCAACCCGCCCGGGACGGACGGGAGTTCGGCCGCCTCCTCGCAGCAGCCACCACCCGCCACGGCCACCTCCCGAAGCAGCACCACACCCCCGGCCTCCGCGACTCAGAGCGCACCGGCCGACCCGTCGAACGTCCCTTCATCGGTGATCAGCCCGACCCGCTGACCCGCATCTCCCAGCCCATCCGCGTGCCTTCGGCATGCCCGGCCAACAGGAACATACGGGGAAGAACATGATGAAACTCCGATCGGGCCGACTGCCCGCCAAGGCCCCCGCGCCCCACCGCGCACCCCTGCCGAACCACGCCGAGGAACCCGTCCTGGACCTGGTCGTGCCGGTGTTCAACGAGGAGAAGGACCTCGGGCCGAACGTCCGGCGGCTGCACACACATCTGCGGGACACCTTCCCCTACCCCTTCCGGATCACCATCGCCGACAACGCCAGCACCGACGGCACCCCGGACATCGCCGCCCGGCTCGCCGGCGAACTGCCCGAGGTGGTCTCGCTGCGGCTGCCCGAGAAGGGCCGCGGCCGCGCGCTGCAGGCGGCCTGGTCGGGTTCGCGGGCTCCCGTACTCGCATACCTGGACGTGGACCTGTCCACCGGGCTCGCGGCGCTGCTGCCGCTGGTCGCGCCGCTGATCTCGGGCCATTCCGACCTGGCCATCGGCACCCGGCTCGCGCCCGGCGCCCGTGTGGTGCGCGGTGCCAAGCGCGAGGTCATCTCCCGCTGTTACAACGTTCTGCTGCGCTGCACGCTCGCCGTCGGCTTCTCCGACGCTCAGTGCGGTTTCAAGGCGGTGCGCCGCGAGGCCGCCGAACGGCTGCTGCCGCTGGTGCGGGACGGTGAGTGGTTCTTCGACACCGAGCTGCTGGTGCTGGCCGAGCGGGCGGGCCTGAGGATCCACGAGGTCCCGGTGGACTGGGTCGACGACCCCGACAGCAGCGTCGACATCGTGGCCACCGCACTGGCGGACCTGCGCGGGATCGTCCGGATGCGCCGCGCGCCGGCCCGCCACCGCCCTCGTACCGGACCGGTCGCCTCATGACCGCGACGCTGCCCCGCATCCATCCGCCGACAGCACCGCGGTCGCCTGTCCCCCGGCTGCGGACGGCCGCCCGCCGGCACGGCCCGGTGCTCGCGCTGTTCGGCGCGCTCAAGCTGACCGGTTTCCTGTCCTTCCTGTATCTGCTGTCCTCGGCCGGGGACTATCGCGCCAAGGACCCCCGGTTCGGCGGCGGAGCGCACCCCATGGACGTGCTGGGGACCTGGGACGGCTGGTGGTACCAGCAGATCGCCCTGCACGGCTACGACCCGCAGCTCGTCCCGGTCCCCGGCGCCACCGGCCTGATCACTCTGGAGGGCAACTCGGCGGCGTTCTTCCCGCTGTACCCGGCCCTGATGCGGATGGTCATGGCCGTCACCGGCCTCGGCCCGTACGGCGCGGGCCTGCTGGTGTCGATCACCGCCTCCTTCGCCGCCGCCCTCGGCATCTACGCGATCGCCGAGCGGTTCGGCGGCCGGCGGGCCGGGCTCGCCGCGGCCGGGCTGTGGGCGGTATGGCCGGGCTCTGGCGTGGAGTGGGCGGTCTACTCCGACTCCCTCTACGTGGCCCTGGCCGCCTGGACCTGCTACACCGTCATGACCCGCCGCTGGCTCACCGCCGGCGTCCTCGCCTTCACCGCCGGCCTCAACCGCCCCACGGCGGCCGCGCTGATCGCCGGACTCGGCATCGCCGCACTGCTGTCACTGCGCCGCAGCGAGGACGGCGTCCTGCGCCCGCTGCTGGCCGCGGCGCTGGCCCCCCTGGGCCTGTTCGGCTACCTGCTCTGGGTCGGCAACCGCATGGGCGACCTGGGCGGCTACTTCAAGCTCCAGTCGGGCGCCTGGGCCCACGAGTTCGACTACGGCAGACAGACCCTGGACGTGCTGACGTCCGTACCGGTGGGCCGCTTCGGCGACTACCTGTTCGCCTACCCCTTCGCGGACGTCATCGGCGTCGGTGTGGTCCTGCTGGCCTTCGCCCTGCTGCCGCTGCTCCTGCGGCTGCGCCCGCCGGCGATCCTGGTGGTGCACACGGTCCTCACGCTCGCCCTGGTCCTCGGCAGCCAGCAGATCTTCGCGAACGTCTCCCGCTATCTGCTGCCCTGCTTCCCGCTGTTCCTGCCGCTCGCGGCCGCTCTGCGCCGGCTGAGCCTGCCCGTGCAGTGCACGCTGCTCGGCATCGCGGCCCTCGCTTCCGGGTCGTACGCGGGATACGCCCTGTTCGAGCTGGGGGTGCCGTGATGTTCGCGCCGGGGGCCGGTTCCTCCGGTGGGGAGGAACCGGCCCCCGCACTGAGGGAAGGTTTCAGCTCAGGCCAAGGCTGGAGAGTGCGGTAGTCCAGTCCTTGATCAGGGCTTTCTGCGCGGCAGAGAGGCTGACCTCATCGGCGCAGACGGCCGTCTTCAGCTTGTTCTCGACTTTGTCCTTGTCCGCGGACGTCTCGCTGCCGTAGTGCGGCTCGGGCCAGAGGTTCTGCTCGCTCCTCGGGGAACCGCCGAGTTCGAGCGGGACGAAGTGGTCCTCCTCGTAGTCCGAGAGACTGGTGTCGGAGTAGCCGTACTCGACGATCTGCTTCTTCTTCAGCGCCGTGGTGTAGGAGCTGGGCGGCCGTACGGTGGAGGTCCAGCCGGAGACGCAGATGGTCGAGTTGATGGTGCTCTGCGTGACGTCGGGATTGAGGGCGCCGGGCGTACAGACCGGGTCCGGCTTGGGAAGGTAGGACTGGCTGCAGCTGGCGGCGTGGGCGGAGCCGGTGGTGACGGTGAGGCCCGCGGCCGCGAGGGCGAGGGCGGAGAGCGTGGTCACCAGGGGGCGCGGTATTCGGGACATATGGGGGTCTCTCCCGGTGGGGTACGCCCGGCGGGATTTCCGGGCGGTCATGGGCATGACAGCACCGGGATCATCTATGCGAGTAGACCCCTTTGCCCGACCGAGGGCTCCTTTGGTTGAACGTTTGTCCACGCGAGAACAGCGTGAAACAAAGCCTTGACGCGGCCTTGACGACGGGCCCGGGGACGGGCCTCGGACGCACGGGCGAGGCAGCGTGACGTCTCGTCAACTACCCACCATAGCCCTCGTGAACGCCCGCTGAACCACAGCTCCCCGGACCGGCCGGATCAGCTCAGTCCGCTCACCGTGCCGCCGAAGATGCCGTTGTTGACGGACACGGCGTAGCCGTCGCCGTTGCTGAGGTACCAGTGGGCGAAGCTGCCGTAGGAGCTGCCGAAGCGCAGCACTACCTGGTTGGCGCTCCAGGAGGATCGAATGCGTGACCCTTTCGCCGAGGATGAGGCGCTGATAGTGGCCGGTTTCGGCGTGCAGGTGCTCGCTCTCGCGGCGCAGCCGCCGCCGCACGCGGCCTCGCCCACCAGACCAAGACCGCCACCGACCGGGCCAGCGGCACCATGGCCGTCCGTAGCGCGGTAGACAAGCTCGAAGCCACCGCAGTGGTCGAACCGGCCACCACGACCCGCCGGACCCACCCGGCGCACAACCACACGCCCCGCGCCCAGGCGACGCAGGGCACCCTCCCCCACCAGACCCCTCGGTCCGGCGGGCAAGCATCCGGAGGGACACGCTCACACGGGCCAGAGGCGGCTGCCCCGCGCAGCGCACCGGCACCAGGGCGTGGCGACGATCAGCACACCCACCATCCGTCGACACAGACCGCGAGGAGCGGCACGGGGCGCAGGCTTTCACCTGCACGCCCACGCCACCCCTCCACGGTGGGCAGAACCCACGCCGGACACCATGTCTTACATGGGATCGCTCAGCTGATCAGAGACGCTGCCGCGCCATGCCCTGTGCAGGTCGGCGAACCGGCCCGTGCCGGCGATGAGTTCGGCCGGGGGGCCGTCTTCGACGATGCGGCCGTGCTCCATCACCAGGACCCGGTCCGCGATCTCGACCGTCGAGAGCCGGTGCGCGATCACCACCGCCGTACGGCCCCGCAGCACCGTCGACATGGCCCGCTGCACGGCCCGCTCGCCCGGGATGTCCAGCGAGCTGGTCGCCTCGTCCAGGATCAGTACCGCCGGGTCGGCGAGCAATGCGCGGGCGAAGCCGACCAGTTGACGCTGGCCGGCCGAGATACGGCCGCCGCGCTTGCGGACGTCGGTGTCGTATCCGTCGGGCAGGGCGCTGATGAACTCGTGCGCGCCGATCGCCTTCGCCGCCTGTTCGATCTCCTCGCGGGAGGCGTCGGGCCGGCCGATGGCGATGTTGTCCGCGACCGTGCCGGAGAACAGGAACGCCTCCTGGGTCACCATGACCACCCCGCGCCGTAGTTCCGGCACGGCCAGCTCTCGGACGTCCACCCCGTCCAGCAGCACCCGGCCGTCGGAGGGGTCGTAGAAGCGGGCAAGGAGCTTGGCGAGGGTGGACTTGCCGGCGCCGGTGGCCCCGACCACGGCGACCGTCTGCCCGGCCGGCAGGGTCAGATCGAGGCGGGGCAGCACCTCGCCGCCGGTGCGGTAGCCGAACCGGACCTGGTCGAAGACGACCTCGCGGCCCGGGAAGTCGCCCTTCTGCGGCGGGAGTTCCCGTGGCACCGACGGTTCCGGTACGGACGGCGTCTGGGCCAGCAGCCCGGCGATCTTCTCCAGGGAGGCGGCGGCTGACTGGTAGGAGTTCAGGAACATCCCCAGCCGGTCGATCGGGTCGTACAGCCGGCGCAGATACAGGACCGCCGCCGCCAGGACTCCCAGCTCCAGCGAGCCCGTCGCCACCCGGTAGGCACCCCACAGCACGATCCCCGCGACCGCTGTGTTGGCCACCAGCCGGGAGCCGACCACATAGCGGGCCATCTCCAGCAGGGCGTCGCCGTTCGTACGCTCCAGCCGCCGGTTGAGGACGGCGAACTCGCCGTCGTTCGCGGCCTCCCGGCGGAAGGCGCGCACCGGGCGGATGCCGTTCATCGTCTCCACGAACTTCACGATCACCGCCGCGATCGCCGTGGACCGCTCCCGGAACACCCGTCCGGCCCGCCGCTGGTACATCCGGACGAGCAGATACAGCGGCACGAAGGAGGCCGCCGCGACCGCGCCGAGGCCGAGATCCAGCCACAGCAGCAGCACCGAGATGTAGACGAAGGACAGCACGACGGTCACCAGCTCCTGCAGGCCGTCGTTGAGCAGCTCGCGCAGCGACTCGACGTCGGTGGTGGAGCGGGAGATCAGCCGGCCGGACGTGTACCGCTCGTGGAAGTCGATGCTCAGTGCCTGCGCGTGCCGGAAGATCCGGCCCCGCAGATCGAGCAGCACGTCCTGGCTGACCCGCACGGAGGTCTCGATGAAGGCGAACTGCAGCCCCCCGGAGAGCAGCGCGCACAGCAGACAGCCGACGGCCACCGCGATCAGCGGGCCGTACCGGTGGTCCCGGAACGCCGGTACGGCGTTGTCGATGGCGTACGCCACCAGCAGCGGGCCCGACTGGACCGCCGCCTGCTGGAGCAGGAGGAGGAGCGTGGTGACGGCGGCCCGGGCCTTCAGGGGCGCGAGCAGGGAGCGCAGCAGGGCGGTGGTGGCGCCGGGCGGGGCGGGCAGTACGTCCCGGTCGAAGACGTCGCCGTCTTCGTGCGCACGGTGCGGGCCGGGGAGTTCGTCGTCCTCGGCGGTGGGAGTGGAGGCGGTCGTGGTGGTCAACGGGAGTCCTCCGTATCCCCGGAGCACCCGGAGTACCCGGATTCTGCGGACATCAGATGCGCGTACTCGGCGTTGGTGCGCAGCAGTTCCTGGTGCGTGCCGACGGCCGCGATCTGGCCGCCCGAGAGCAGGGCGACCCGGTCGGCGAGCAGCACCGTGGACGGCCGGTGGGCCACGATCAGCGCGGTGGTGCCGGCGAGGACGTGGCGCAGCGCGTCCTCCACGGCGGCCTCCGTGTGCACGTCCAGGGCGGAGAGGGGGTCGTCCAGCACCAGGAACTCCGGTCTGCCGACCACCGCGCGGGCCAGCGCGAGGCGCTGCCGCTGGCCGCCGGAGAGGCTGAGGCCCTGTTCGCCGACGCGGGTGCCGGTGCCCTGGGGGAGGGCGTACGCGAAGTCGGCCCGGGCCACGGCGAGTGCGCGGTCGAGGTCCGCCTGTCCGGCGTCGTCCGCGGCGCCCATGAGGACGTTCTCGCCGACGCTCGCGGAGAACAGGGTGGGTTCCTCGAAGGCGACGGCCACCTTGGCGCGCAGCGTCTCGCGGGGCAGGGCGGCTATGTCGACTCCGTCGAGGGTGATGCGTCCTGAGGTGACCTCGTGCAGGCGCGGGACGAGGGCGGTGAGGGTGGTCTTCCCACTGCCGGTTGCACCGACCAGGGCCATGGACTCGCCGGGGCGTATGTGGAGGTCTATGTGGTGGAGCAGGGGCGGGGAGCCGGGGGGTGCGTCGGGGTAGCGGAACTGGACGTGCTCGAAGCGGAGTCCCCGCGTGGCTGCGGGCAGCCGTGCCTCCCCCGGTGCCGCACCCGGCGAGCCCGGGCCGGCGTCCCCACCCCCGGCCGGCCCCTCCTCCGGTACCTCGTCCATCACCTCGAAGTACCGCTCCGTGGCCGTAGCCGCCTCCTGACTCATCGCCAGCAGGAAGCCGATCGAGTCCACCGGCCAGCGCAGCGCGAGTGCCGTACTGAGAAAGGCGACCAGCGTGCCCGCCGACAACCCCGCGTCGGCCACCCTCACGACGCCCAGCACCAGCGCCGCCCCGATGGCCAGCTCCGGCAGGGTCACGATGACACCCCAGATCGTGGCGAGCATCCGCGCCTTGCGCAGCTCGGTGTCGCGCAGGGTGACGGACAGGGCGCGGAACGCTCGCGCCTGGCTGCGGTGCCGCCCGAAGCCCTTGATGACGCGGATGCCGAGCACGCTCTCCTCGACCACCGTCGTCAGGTCGCCGACCTGGTCCTGTGCGCGCCGCGCCAGCTCGGCGTACCGCCGCTCGAAGACCGCGCAGGTCCATATCACGGGGATCGCGGGACCGAGGACGACCAGCCCCAGCACCCAGTCCTGCATCAGCATGATGCCTACGCCGACGAGGATCGTGACGCCGTTGACCAGCAGGAACGTCAGCGGGAACGCGAGGAACAGACGAAGCAGCATCAGATCGGTGGTGCCCCGGGACAGCAACTGGCCCGAGGCCCAGCGGTCGTGGAAGGCGACGGGCAGCCGCTGCAGACGGCCGTAGAGACCTGCCCGCATCTCCGCCTCGACGTGCGACAGCGGACGGGCCACCAGCCAGCGCCGTACACCGAACAGGACCGCCTCGGCGCTCCCGAGGAGGAGCAGATACAGCGCGCCGAGCCACACGCCCGCCGGGTCGCGGTGGGCGACCGGGCCGTCCACGATCCACTTCAGGACGAGCGGGATCACCAGCCCGGTGCACGAGGCGACGATCGCGATGCACGCGGCCGTGAACAGCCGCGCCCGCACGGGGCGGACGTACGGCCACAGCCGCAGCAGGGTACGAACGGCCGAGCGGTCCTGGGTGGTTGCACGTGTCGTGGCCATCACCGCGAGCGTACGGACCGGCACTGACATCGCCCACCGAGTTTCGGCCGGACCCTCGGTCGTAGGCCGCCGTCAACCGATCGGACGATGTCGCCACGAGCGGGCCGGCCGATGTGCCGGGCCCCGCCCGCCCGGGATTCTCAAGGCATGCCATCCGTCATCGAAGTCACCGATCTGCGCAAGGCCTACGGCGGCCGGGCCGTCGTCGACGGCGTCTCCTTCGCCGTCGAGGAGGGCGAGATCTTCGGGATCCTCGGCCCGAACGGCGCCGGCAAGACCACCACCGTGGAGTGCGTCGAGGGGCTGCGGGCCCCCGACGGCGGCCGGATCCGGGTCGCCGGTCACGACCCGGTCGCCGACCACGACGAGGTCGCGAGGATCCTCGGCGCCCAGCTGCAGCAGAGCGAACTCCAGGCCAAGCTCACCGTGCGCGAGGCGCTGGAGCTGTACGCCGCCTTCCACCCGAACCCGGCCGACTGGCGGCCGCTGGCCGAACGCCTCGGCCTCACCGCGAAGCTCGGCACCCGGTTCGGCAAGCTGTCGGGCGGGCAGCAGCAGCGCCTGTTCATCGCGCTGGCGCTCATCGGCGGTCCCCGGGTGGTGGTGCTGGACGAGCTGACCACCGGGCTCGACCCGCGCGCCCGCCGTGCCACCTGGCAGCTCATCGAGGACGTCCGGGCGAGCGGTGTCACCGTGCTGCTCGTCACGCACTTCATGGAGGAGGCGCAGCGGCTCTGCGACCGTATCGCGGTCATCGACAAGGGGCGGATCGCGGCGCTGGACACCCCGGCCGGTCTCATCCAGCGCTCCGCCGGCGCCACGGTCGTGTCCTTCACGCCGTCCGCGCCTTTGGACGAGCGGGAGTTGTACGGGCTGCCCGCGCTCGCCTCGGTCGAGCAGAAGGACGGGCGGATCACCCTCACCGGCACCGACGAGACGGTCAACGCCGTCATCTCGCTGCTCGCCCGCCACCACATCACCGCCCGCCAGCTGCGCGTCACCGACGCCACCCTGGACGACGCGTTCCTCGACCTGACCGAAGGCCACACCAAGGAGGCAGCGGCATGAACACCGCCGTGCTGCGCACCGAGTTCCGCCTGTTCCGCCGCGAACCCGCGGCCGTCTTCTGGATCTTCCTGTTCCCGACGCTGCTGCTGGCGATCCTCGGCTCGATCCCCTCCTTCCGCGAGGTCGACAAGTCGATGGGCGGGCTGCGGCCGATCGACGCCTATGTGCCGGTGGCCGTGCTGATCGCCCTGATCATGTCGGGGGTGCAGTCGCTGCCGCAGGCCCTGACCGGCTACCGGGAGCGGGGCATCCTGCGCCGGATGTCCGCCACTCCGGTACGGCCCTCCGCTCTGCTGGCGGCACAGATGCTCGTGCAGGGTGTGGTCGCGCTGGCCTCGGCGCTGCTCGCGCTCGTGGTCGGCCGTATCGCCTTCGACGTACGGCTGCCCCGGCAGCCGGCCGGCTACCTGCTCGCGCTGCTGCTCGCGGCGGCGGCCGCGCTCGCCCTCGGCAACCTCGTCTCGGCGCTGTCCCGGACCACGAAGATCGCGGGCGCGATCGGAACGGCGGTGTTCTTCCCGATGATGTTCTGCGCGGGAGTCTGGCTGCCGGTCCAGTCCATGCCGCACGGCCTGGCCCGGGTGGTGCAGCTGACCCCGTTCGGCGCGGCGGCCCGCGCTCTGAACGAGGCGGCCTCGGGACACTGGCCCGGCTGGGCGCACCTGGGCGTGCTCGCGCTGTGGACGGTGCTGCTGACGGCCGGTGCCGCCCGCTGGTTCCGCTGGGAGTGAGCGGGTGAGCCTGGGAGTGACGGATGGGAGGGAGCCGTGCCGGACACTGAGCACATGACGAACCCCGTGGAACCCTCGCGCAGGGTCGGCTTCGACACCTGGGGACCCCACGCGCTGCTCGCCGTGGCTGTCGTGACGGCGGCGGGCGCGGCCCACGCGGTCGGCATGACACGGGATGCGATGTACGCGGCCGGCGCGCTGGCGGCCGCCGCCGTGCCGCTCCAGCTGTGCCTGGGGCTGGCGCGGCGGAACACACCGGGACCGAACCGTACGAGCGCGGTGCTGTACTTCCTGCGCTGGGCACTCGGCTTCGTGCTCGCCTGGCTGAACCCGTTCTTCGCCTTCTACGCCGTCGCCGGCTACTACAGCGCCGACCGGCATCTGCCCCGCCGGCTGGTCATGCCGGGGCTCGTCCTGACCGCGATCACCATGGCCGGCAGCCAGATCGGCGGTCTGCCGCCGCATGGTCCGGTGTCGTGGACGGGCTTCTTCGTGGTCTTCGCGGCCAACGTCGGAATGGTCACCCTGTTCACCCGGTTCGCCCGGCAGGAGCAGGCCCTCACCCAGGGGCAGGCCGACACCATCGCCGAACTGGAGCGCACCAACACGGCGTTGCAGGAGGCCCTGGAAGAGAACGCGGCCCTGCACGCCCAGCTTCTCGTCCAGGCGCGGGAGGCGGGCGTGGCCGACGAGCGCCGCCGGCTCGCCGCCGAGATCCACGACACCATCGCGCAGGGCCTGACCGGGATCATCGCCCAGCTCCAGGTCGTCGCGAACGCCCCCGACCTGGACACCGCCCGCACCCATCTGGAGCGCGCCTCTTCCCTGGCCCGGCACAGCCTCGGCGAGGCCCGCCGCTCGGTGCACAACCTCGCTCCGGTCGCCCTGGCCGCCGACGGGCTGCCGGAGGCGCTGAAGAAGACGGTCACCGATTGGGGCGAACGCACCGGCGCCCGCGCCGACTTCACGGTCACCGGCACCACCGAGCACCTGCACGAAGAGGTCTCGGCAACCCTCCTCCGCATCTCCCAGGAGGCCCTGTCCAACGCGGCCCGGCACGCCCGCCCGACCCGCGTCGGAGTGACCCTGTCCTTCATGGGCGACGAGGTCACGCTGGACATCCGCGACGACGGCACCGGCTTCGACCCGGCCGCCGTACCGGAGCGCACCCACGCCGGCGGCTTCGGCCTGGGCGGTATGCGGGCCCGCGCCGAGCGCATCGCGGGCTCCCTCACGGTCGAGTCGGAACCGGGGCAGGGCACGGCGGTGTCGGCTCGCGTACCGTTGGTGCGCGATGACCGCTGAGACTCTGATTTCCCTGCTGATCGTGGACGACCACCCGGTGGTCCGCGACGGCCTGCGCGGCATGTTCGAGTCGGCTCCGGGCTTCCGGGTGCTCGGGGAGGCCGCGAACGGCGTGGAGGCGGTGGCCCGGGCCACGGCCCTTGACCCGGACGTGATCCTGATGGACCTGCGGATGCCGGGCGGCTCGGGCGTGGACGCGATCCGCGAACTGACTCGTCTCGGTGTCCGCGCGAGGATCCTGGTTCTGACCACCTACGACACCGACTCCGACACCCTGCCCGCGATCGAGGCGGGCGCCACGGGCTATCTGTTGAAGGACGCCCCACGCGACGAGCTGTTCACCGCCGTCCGCGCCGCCGCCGAGGGCCGTACGGTCCTCTCCCCCGCCGTCGCCTCCCGCCTGGTCCACGCGGTCCGCACGCCCCGACAGCCCGGCAACGAACCCCTCTCCGGCCGTGAACGCGAGGTCCTGGCCCTGGTCGCGAAGGGCACCTCGAACCGCGAGATCGCTCGCGAACTCTTCATCAGCGAGGCGACGGTGAAAACCCACCTCACCCACCTGTACACCAAGCTCGGCGTCAACGACCGTGCGGCGGCGGTGGCGGTGGGGTACGACCGGGGGATCCTGGGCTGAACGCGGCCGCCGGACAGCGGGATGCGGCCTCTTTAATCGATGGAGCCGCCGGACCCGCCCCCGATACGTTCGACGTTCACCGGCGGGGTCGAGCCGATCGGGGGGCGGATGATCGACGCGTATGAGGAACCGGGGACGCCCGATACCCGTGGCGGCTGGCGTTATCTGTGGTGGCTGGTGCTGTGTCAGCCGGGCCGGGCGGCGGCCGGGGCGGTGCTGGGCAGTGTGTGGATGGTGCTGCTGGCCGCACAGCCGTATCTGATGGCGCGGGCCGTGGACGGCGGGCTGGTGCCGGGGCGGCTGGGGGTGCTGGCCGGGTGGACCGGGGTGATGTTCGTGCTCGGGTCGGTCAACGCCTGGTTGAGCATCATGCGGCACCGCACGATGACCCGGGTCCGGATGGACGCCAACTTCCGTACGGTGAAGGTGGTCATGGGGCATGTGGTACGGCTCGGGGCCGCGCTGCCGCGCCGGGCGGGGGCCGGTGAGGTGGTGACGATCGGCGTCGGCGATGTACAGACCATCGCGCAGGCGCTGACCGTGGTGGGTCCGGGCACCGGCTCGGCCGTGGTCTATGTGGTGGTGGCCGGGCTGCTGATGGCGGTCTCGGCGCCGCTCGCCGTCGTCGTACTGCTCGGACTGCCGGTGATCGCGCTGGTCACCGGGCCGCTGACGGTACGGCTGCAGGGCGCCGAGAGCGCGTACCGGGAGCGGCAGGGTGTGCTCACCGCCCGCATCGGCGACCTCGCGGGCGGGCTGCGCGTCCTCAACGGGCTCGGCGGAAAAGGGCTGTTCGCGGACGCCTTCCGCAAGGACTCGCAGCGGCTGCGGGCGCAGGGCTACCGGGTGGGCGCGGTGGCCAGCTGGGTGCAGGCGCTCGGCGTGGGCCTGCCCACCCTGTTTCTGGCCGTGGTGACCTGGCTCGCCGCCCGGCTCGCCGCCGAACACTCCATCAGTATCGGCCAGTTGGTGTCGGTGTACGGCTATGTGGCGGTGCTGATCGGGCCGGTGGCCTTCTTCGTGGAGGCGACCTACGAGATGAACCGGGGCGTGGTGGCCGCGCGCCGGGTCGTACGGCTGCTGCGGCTGGAGCCGGAGCCGGACGAGGGCACGCGGCCGGCGCCCGAGGGACCGGCCGAGCTGCACGATCCGGCGTCCGGGGTGCGGGTGGTGCCGGGCCGGCTGACCGCGCTGGCCGCCGCACGGCCCGTCGAGGCCGCCGCCGTGGTCGACCGGCTCGGCCGGTTCGGGCCGACCGAGGCCACCTGGGGTGCGGTACGGCTCGACGAGGTCCCCCTCACCGACGTACGACGGAGGATCCTGGTCGCGGACAACGAGGCCGACCTGTTCGCCGGGCCGCTGCGGGAGGTCGTGGCGGCCGGGCATCCGGCCGGGGAGGCGGAGTTGCGCCGGGCGCTGTACGCGGCCGCCGCCGAGGACGTCGTACGCGGGCTGCCGGACGGGCCGGACTCGGCGGTGGCCGGGCAGGGCCGGAGCCTCTCGGGCGGGCAGCGGCAACGGGTGCGGCTGGTCCGGGCGTTGCTCGCCGATCCCGAGGTGCTGCTCGCCGTGGAGCCGACCTCGGCGCTGGACGCGCACACGGAGGCGGCGGTCGCGGGCCGGCTGCAGGAGGCGCGGGTGGGCCGTACGACGCTGGTGACGTCCACCTCGCCGCTGGTGCTGGACCGCGCGGACACGGTCGTGTTCCTGGTCGACGGAAAGGTCGCGGCGAGCGGCACCCACCGGCGACTGCTGACGGCGGAGCCGGGCTATCGCGCGCTCGTCGCCCGGGACACAGAACAGGACTCGGGGCGGGACTCGGAACAGGACTCGGGGCGGGACGCGGAAGGAGCCGTACGGTGACGGCGGGCCAGGGGCTGCTGCCGGTCGCGGACCGGGGCACGGTACGGCGGGCCGCACTGCGGCTGGTGCGCGCCGACGGGCGGGCGTTCACCGCCACGCTGCTGCTGAACGCGCTGGCGGCGGGGGCGGGGCTGGTCGGGCCGTGGCTGGTCGGGCGGATCGTCGACGCGGTGCGGCGCGGGCACGGGGTCGGTGCGGTGGACCGGCTGGCACCGTGGATCCTGCTGTGCGCGCTGGCGCAGGTGCTGCTGGCCCGCTGGGCGCGCCTCGTGGGGTACCGGTTCGGGGAGCGGACGCTGGCCCGGGTGCGCGAGGAGTACGTCGAGCGGGTGCTGGCGCTGCCCGCGTCCGTGGTGGAGCGGGCCGGCACCGGTGATCTGACGGCGCGCGGCACGGCGGACGTGGCGATCGTCGGCACCACGCTGCGGGACGTCGGCCCGGAGCTGCTGGTCAACACCGTGCAGGCGCTGTTCGTCCTGGTCGCCGTGTTCGCGCTCGACCCGCTGCTCGGCGCGTTCGGGCTGCTCGGGCTGACCCCGATCTGGCTGGCGCTGCGCTGGTATCTGCGCCGGGCCCGGGACGGCTATCTCGCGGAGGGCGCGGCCACGTCCGAGGTCGCCGAGATCCTCGCCTCCACGGCGGCCGGGGCCCGCACCGTCGAGGCGTTCGGGCTGCGGCAGCGGCGAATCACGGCGAGCCGGGACGCGCTGGAGAAGTCCCGCCGTACCCGCTTCTACACGCTGTTCCTGCGGACGGTGTTCTTCCCGGCGGTCGAGGTGACGTACACCGTCCCGGTGGCGGGCGTACTGCTGCTCGGCGGCTGGCTGCACCAGCGGGGCGCGGTCGGGGTCGGCGCGGTGGTGGCCGCGGCGCTGTATCTACGGCAGTTCACCGAGCCCCTGGACCAGATCCTGATGCGCGTGGAGCAGCTGCAGAGCAGCAGCGCGTCGTTCGCCCGCGTGGAGGGGCTGGCGCAGGCACCGGGCGCGGACACCGGCAGTCCGGCGCGGGCACCGGACGCGCACATCACCGGCTCGGCCCAGGCACCCTGTAAGGACGCCGTCCCGGCCGACGACCGTATCGACGTACGCGGAGTCCGCTACGCCTACGAACGCGGCGGCGAGGTACTCCGCGGGGTCGACCTGACCGTGCGGCCCGGGGAGCGGCTCGCCGTGGTGGGGCCCTCCGGGGCCGGGAAGACGACGCTCAGCCGGCTGCTCGCGGGCATCGACCGGCCCGGGACCGGCGCGGTGACGGTGGGCGGGGTGCCGGTCGCCGAGCTGGCGCCGGAGCTGCTGCGCCGCCAGGTGGTGCTGGTGACGCAGGAGCACCATGTGTTCCTCGGCACGGTCCGCGACAACCTGCTGATCGCCGAACCGGAGGCCGCGGACGCCGACTTGTGGGCGGCGCTCGCGGCGGTCGGGGCCGACGAGTGGGTGCGTGAGCTGCCGGACGGTCTCGACACCCCGCTGGGCGAGGGCGGCTCTGCCACCGACGGCTCCCAGGCTCAGCAACTCGCCTTGGCCCGCGTCGTGTTGGCTGACCCGCACACCCTGATCCTTGACGAGGCGACCGCCCTGCTGGACCCCACGACCGCCCGGCACGCCGAACGCGCCCTCGCCGCCGTACTGGAGGGCCGTACGGTCATCGCCATCGCGCACCGCCTGCACACGGCCCACGACGCCGACCGGGTGGCGGTCATGGAGAACGGCCGCCTGACCGAACTGGGCACGCACGAGGACCTGGTGACGGCCCATGGCGCCTACGCGGCACTGTGGCGAACCTGGCACGGAGAGACGGCCGAGCAGCCGTGACCACAACTCCGCACTGACGGCCCGTACATGACGGATCCGCATATCGAACATGAACATCCGGTCAACGGACCATTTCCGGCCAAGTTTGTGACGCAGTCCTGACAGGTGCGCTGATCCCCTGTCACTCTTCCCAAGCCGACTCACCCCAACCCACAGCAACCCCACAGTTCCACTCGCTGTGCCTGAGCGGCCCGCACGTGGTTTCGCGTAACGCCCTGTTCTGCCCGGACGTCCCAACCCACCGTCCGGTCTCCCCTGGCCGCGCGACCCGCGGTCATGCAGAAGGAGTCAGTGTGAGCAGCAGTTCCTCTCGCAGACGCGCCCCCCACACAGCGCAGCGCCCCGCAACTCAGCGCACCACGGCACACCGCCGCACCGCCGCCGTCGCCCTCGCCGGTGTCGCCGCCCTGATCGCCGCCGCCGTCCAGTCGGGCGCGGCCAGCGCCGCGCCGGCGAAGCCGCAGGCAGGCAAGATGAATGCGGCCCATGTCGCGGCCAGGCTCACGCCCTCGCAGCGCGTCGAGCTGATCCGCCACGCCGACGCCACGCGGGCCGCCACCGCCCGGTCGCTCGGCCTCGGCGCCCAGGAGAAGCTGGTCGTCAAGGACGTCGTCAAGGACGGCGACGGCACCCTGCACACCCGCTACGAGCGCACATACGCGGGCCTTCCGGTGCTCGGCGGCGACCTGGTCGTGGACACCCGGTCGGGCAAGACCATGGACGTCATCAAGGCCACCGGCGCCACACTGAAGGTCGCCGGCCTCACCCCGGCCGTGTCGAAGGCCGCCGCAGAGAAGCAGGCCGTGCAGCGGGCCAAGGCGCGCGGCGGCAGCAAGCCGGCGGCGGACAGCGTACGCAAGGTGATCTGGGCGGCGAGCGGAAAGCCCGTCCTGGCCTACGAGACCGTCGTCGGCGGCCTCCAGGACGACGGCACCCCGAACCAGCTGCACGTCATCACCGACGCCACGACCGGCAAGAAGCTCTACGAGTACCAGGGCATCGAGACCGGCATCGGCAACACCCAGTACAGCGGCCAGGTGAACCTGACCACGACCCAGTCGGGTTCGTCGTACACGCTGACCGACGGGGCGCGCGGCGGCCACAAGACGTACAACCTGGACCACGGCACCGACGGCACCGGCACCCTGTTCTCGCAGAGCAACGACACCTGGGGCGACGGCACCACGTCGAACGCCGCGACCGCGGGCTCGGACGCCCACTACGGCGCGCAGGAGACCTGGGACTTCTACAAGGACACCTTCGGCCGCAGCGGCATCAGGAACGACGGTGTCGGCGCCTACTCGCGCGTCCACTACGGCGACTCGTATGTCAACGCCTTCTGGGACGACGGCTGCTTCTGCATGACCTACGGCGACGGCTCGGGCAACCAGGATCCGCTGACCAGCCTCGATGTCGCCGGGCACGAGATGAGCCACGGAGTCACCTCCAACACCGCGGGCCTGAACTACAGCGACGAGTCCGGCGGGCTCAACGAGGCGACCAGCGACATCATGGGCACCGGCGTGGAGTTCTACGCCAACAACGCCTCCGACCCCGGTGACTACCTCATCGGCGAGAAGATCAACATCAACGGCGACGGCACCCCGCTGCGCTACATGGAC
Organism: Streptomyces roseochromogenus subsp. oscitans DS 12.976; assembly: GCF_000497445.1. Lineage (NCBI taxonomy): Bacteria > Bacillati > Actinomycetota > Actinomycetes > Kitasatosporales > Streptomycetaceae > Streptomyces > Streptomyces roseochromogenus. The sequence goes on from NZ_CM002285.1 coordinate 2,882,696, forward strand.
AAGCCCAGCAAGGACGGCAACTCGGCCGACTCCTGGTACTCGGGCGTCGGCAACCTCGACGTGCACTACTCCTCGGGCGTCGCCAACCACTTCTTCTACCTGCTGAGCGAGGGCAGCGGCGCCAAGACGATCAACGGCGTCAGCTACGACTCGCCGACCGCGGACGGACTTCCGGTCACCGGCATCGGCCGGGACAAGGCGCTGCAGATCTGGTACCGGGCGCTGACCACCAAGTTCACCTCCACCACCGACTACGCCGCCGCCCGCACCGGCACCCTCGCGGCGGCCGGCGAGCTGTACGGCACCTCCAGCAACGAGTACAACGCGGTGCAGGACGCCTGGGCAGGCGTCGCGGTCGGTTCGCGCTCCGGCGGCGGTACGGGCGGCGGTTCGACGTACGAGAGCAACACCCAGGTGGCCATCCCGGACAACGGGCCGGCCGTCACCTCGGACATCACGGTCTCCGGCCGGAGCGGCAAGGCGCCGAGCAACCTCCAGGTGAGCGTCGACATCACGCACACCTGGCGGGGCGACCTGGTGATCGACCTCGTCGGCCCGTCGGGCAAGGCCTACCGGCTGAAGAACTTCAGCTCCTCGGACTCGGCACACGATGTGAAGCAGACCTACACGGTCAACGCGTCCGCCGAACAGGCCAACGGCACCTGGAAGTTGCGGGTACAGGATCAGGCCACGTACGACACCGGAACGATCAACGACTGGAAGCTGACGTTCCCGTAAAGCGGCCGTCAAAAGCCCGGGAACTGGGCGTCGTCCGAGGGTGCGGCACCCTCGGACGACGCCGCTTAACACACAGGAAACGTTTCTCGGACAGTCGACTTTCGGCCAACATCACTTCAGGGTCCTGACATGTACGCGCCCCTGATGTCACCCTTCCTTCACCCGCCGCAGAGCTTCACCACACAACTTCCGGCCAGTAACCCCACGCTGACCGGACTCCCCACAACAAGGAGCTTGCGTGACCCCCCGCTACCCGCGTCACAAGCGCGCCACTCTGGCCGCCGCCACCGCCGTCGCCGCCGGAGCCCTCATCTCCACCGGTCTGGCCACCAGCGCCTCCGCCCAGACCCCGGCCGGTACCGCCGCCAAACCCCTGGCCGCCGCCCCGGCCGCGCTGTCCGCCGCCGCCCGCACCTCCCTGATACAGAAGGCGCAGGCCGACGCCGCCGCGACGGCACAGCAGATAGGCCTCGGCGCCAAGGAGAAGCTGATCGTCAAGGACGTCGTCAAGGACGCCGACGGCACCGTCCACACCCGCTACGAGCGCACCTACGCCGGCCTTCCCGTGCTCGGCGGCGACCTCGTCGTGCACACCGCCAAGTCCGGCAAGACCGAGGGGGTCACCAGAGCGACCAAGGCGACCATCAAGGTGGCCTCGCTCAAGCCGCAGATCACGGCCGCCAAGGCCGCGCAGCAGGCGGTGTCCGCCGCCCGGACCCTCGGCTCCGCCAAGTCCACCGCGAACGGCGCCCGCAAGGTGATCTGGGCCGGCTCCGGCAAGCCGGTCCTCGCCTACGAGACGATCGTCGGCGGCCTCCAGGACGACGGCACCCCGAACCAGCTGCACGTCATCACCGACGCCGCCACCGGCAAGAAGCTCTTCCAGTACCAGGGCATCGAGAACGCGACCGGCACCGGCAAGACGCTGTACTCCGGGACCGTCAGCCTCTCCACCACGCAGTCGGGCTCGTCGTACAACCTGACCGACGCCACCCGGGGCGGTCACAAGACCTACAACCTGGCCCGCAAGACGTCCGGCAAGGGCACCCTGGTCAGCAACTCGACCAACGTCTTCGGCACCGGCACCGCCTCCACCTCCTCCAGCGACCAGACGGCCGCCGCCGACGCCGCCTACGGCGCGCAGGAGACCTGGGACTTCTACAAGAACACGTTCGGCCGCAGCGGCATCAAGAACGACGGTGTCGGCGCCTACTCCCGCGTGCACTACGGCAGCAACTACGTCAACGCCTTCTGGGACGACAGCTGCTTCTGCATGACCTACGGCGACGGCTCGGCCAACAAGGACCCGCTGACCTCGCTGGACGTGGCGGGCCACGAGATGAGCCACGGTGTCACCGCCAACACCGCGGGCCTGGACTACAGCGGCGAGTCCGGCGGCCTCAACGAGGCGACCAGCGACATCATGGGCACCGGCGTGGAGTTCTACGCCAACAACGCCTCCGACCCCGGTGACTACCTCATCGGCGAGAAGATCAACATCAACGGCGACGGCACCCCGCTGCGCTACATGGACAAGCCCAGCAAGGACGGCAACTCGGCGGACTCCTGGTCCTCCTCCGTCGGCAACCTGGACGTCCACTACTCGTCCGGTGTCGCGAACCACTTCTTCTACCTCCTGTCGGAGGGCAGCGGCGCCAAGACGATCAACGGGGTCTCGTACGACTCCCCGACCTCCGACGGCTCCAAGGTCACCGGCATCGGCCGGGACAAGGCGCTGCAGATCTGGTACCGGGCGCTGACGACGTACTTCACGTCGACCACCGACTACGCGGACGCCCGCTCGGGCACCCTGAAGGCGGCGGCCGACCTGTACGGCTCCGGCAGCACCGAGTACAACACGGTGGCGGCGGCCTGGTCCGCGGTCAACGTCAGCTGACGCTTGAGCGGTTGACAACGGGCGACACCCGGGAGGAAGGCGTTCCGGGTGTCGCCCTACGCTTGTGACCCATGTCCTCGGCGCCCTTCACCTACGAGCCGGTCGGCGCGACCCGCGACGACCTGACGTACTGCCCGCCCGGCTTCCACCCCCTGCACGTCCGCACCCGCCTCGGCGAGGGCCAGAAACTCTTCCACCGGGCCGCCGAGGCGGTCCTCGGCTGGGAGATGCACCGAGCCCTGGGCGTGGGCATCGGCGCCACGGCCGACCGCGCGGCCCCCGGCGTGGACGTCACGGTCACCCTGGCAGGCTTCCTGAAAGCCCCCTGCCGCGTCATCTGGACCACCGAGGAACCCCGCCGGGCCGGCTGGGCCTACGGCACCCTGGAGGGCCACCCCGAGTGCGGCGAGGAGGCCTTCGTGGTCGACCGCACGGGCGACGGCACGGTCTGGCTGACGGTCGCGGCCTTCAGCAAGGGTGCCAAGTGGTACGCCCGGGCGGGCGGCCCGGCGACCCGGGGCCTGCAGCACGCGTACGCCCGGCGGTGTGGCACGGTGCTGCGCAAGCTGTGCGCCGAGTTCACGGAAGACTGATGCCCCGTGAACTCCCGTGCGGCTCCCGCTTCCGGACCCTGCTCCATCAAAGACGCTCGGCTGGGAAACCCAGCCGAGCGTCTGTCCCAACTGCTCGCGGTTTGATCAACTCACCGCGGTGTCGCAACGGCTCCCTGAATTCGCCGAGCCGGGGCCCGTGCGGAACCGGGAGTCTTACCAGCCGCCCTGGCTGACCAGGGTGCCGGCGCTGATGGTGCCGTCGCCGTTGCCCACGTAGGTGTGCAGGGAGTCGTTGTACCAGTCACCGAGCAGGTCGGTCTTGCCGTCGCCGTTGAAGTCGCCGGCGGCGAGGGACTGCATGGTCGACCAGCTGGTACCGCCGTACAAGGCGGCGCTCGC
>NZ_CM002285.1:2888120-2897884 GCF_000497445.1 Streptomyces roseochromogenus subsp. oscitans DS 12.976
TGCCAGGTGTCGCCTCCGTACAGCTGCACGCGGGCACCGAACTTCCCCGCGACGCCGGTGCCCGGATACATCCACATGATGTCGTTGCTGTCGATGCCGACGAGGTCGGGCTTGCCGTCGCCGTTCAGGTCGGCCATGACCGAGTGCGTCAGAGTGACCGGGGGCGGGGTGGTGGAGCCCGAGGAGGGGTCGTGCAGCCAGCTGACGCCGCTGCCCCAGTTGTTCTCCGAGGAGACCACCCAGTTGTTGACACTCATGGTGCCGGTGCCGGAGTCGTCCCAGTTCTGCTGCAGAATGTCGATGTACCCGTTGCCGTTGGAGTCGACGTGGTTGCCGGTCACGATGGCGGTGTGGCCGTAGGTGTCGGAGAAGTTCATGCTGACCACGTCACCGGGCTGCGGGGAGACACCGGCGGTGCCGTTGGTCTCGGCGACCAGCTTGCTGCCGGGGTAGTTGCCGACGACCTCGTTGCCGTTGGCGCTGTAGGCGCTGGAGACATATCCCGCCTGGTACATGTAGCGCATGGGGAGTTCGACGCACTCGAACTGGTACTCGCCCCAGCCGCCGATGCTCTCGGTCGGTTCGGAGCCTCCGTTGCGGTCGGCGTGGGTGGGGCCGCAGGCGGGAATGCCCTCGTAGGTGACGTTGCCCAGCTGGAAGTTGTTGGGGTAGTCCCCCTCGTCGCAGTTGCCGCTCCAGAAGGAGGGCACGCCGTACGTGGTGCTGGTCGCGGCAGTGACATGACCGGCGAGCTGCCCGGACGCATGGCCCGGAGCCGCGGCGCGGGTCTTGGCCGGCGTCTTGATCGTGGTGGCCCGGGCGGTGGTGGCGGATGTGACGGACAGGGTGGGTCTGTAGCGGGTTGCGGTGGCCGCTCGCTCGTCGCGGACGATCCATATGCGGTTCCCCGCCTCGACCACCCACTCCACCATGTCGACGGGAGTCCTGTGGGTGCCGTCGACTGCCAGGCTGATCCTGGTCGCGACTCCGGGGACGCGTCGGCCGAAGAGCTCGGCGGACGGCCCGGCCTTGGTCTTTCCGCCGGCCGCTCGCCGCAGGGCGGCGAGATGTGCGGCCCACGACGCGGCCTTGCCCTTGGCCGCGATCCCGAGCTGCTGATAGCCGTCGGTGTCATGCCCGTAGGGGACGGCCGTGATCTCGATCTGGCGGAAGGGCTTGTTGGAGGTGGCCGTGGCCGCTTGGACCAGCGTGCCGGCGGGCGTCGCCGAGAAGGCCGCCGCCGGCAGGTCTTCACCGTGCACGGTCAGTGCGACTCCGTCGACCACGGTGGAGGCGGACCGGCTCGGGTGCACGGCCGCGGCGGCATGGTGGACGGGCGTCGCGGCGTAGGAGGCACCCGCGCCGGCGCCGAGGGCCACGACGGTGGCGACGGCTGAGGCGAGGAGCGCGCGGGAGCGGGGGAACGAGGACATGCAGGATCTCCTGTGGATGGACGCGTTCGGCTGCCCGGAAGGACGCAGCCGAGGGCAGGCTGGGGATGTGGTGGCGCCAAGAGGCGTGGGGCAGCAGCGTTCGTCGGACTGGCGGCCCGTCAGGTCCGGTGCAGCACGGGCGAGGGGACGGCTGTCCTGCAGGAACAGCGGTCGTCGGTGAAGCGGGGGCGCGTATCGGTGCGGGCCACGGCGAAGGCGGTCAGCGTGAGGGGCCGTCAGGTGCCTCGGCGGGCGTTTGCGGTGCCAGGTAGCGCTCGCGCAGCAGGGGCGAGGCCTGGTGGCAGCGCGTGAGCAGGGAGCCCGCCCGGTGGAGCGCGGTGCGCGACGCGGCGTCGGGCGAATTGCGGGTGAGCAGGAAGAGCAGGAGGTCGACCCGGTCGAGTTCGGCGCGGCACGTCACGTGTTCGAGGCCGTCGTCGGGGACCGCGTGGGCCCATAAGGCGCCGAGGACTTCGGCCGTCTCGCCCAGCGGGGGCTGGTCGTCCGCGGGGCGGCGCGGGAGGCTGGCGTAGACGATGTCCATGCGCCGGCTCAGCCCCACTGCACGTTGGCGGGGGTGGCGGTGGCCACCGGCGCCGCGGTGGTCTGGTCGGCTGTCGTGGTCGCGGCGGGGGCAGCGGCGACCGCCGCGAAGGGCAGGAGGACGAGGGTGCCCAGCGCGAGGGTGGCGACCGCGGAGGCCTGGACAATGCGGGTGCGGAGCATGGTGGGTCTTCCTGTTCTGGCGATGTCGACGGGTGTCCTGTTCCGGTCTCGCGTCCCGCGGTTGACGCTTGGTCCGGCGCCGTTCGGGCTGTTCCCTGCCGGCGAGGAACAGATTCGCGGCAGATCCACAGTCCCGGAAGGCTTTCCCGCTGTCCCCAATCAGCCAGTCCGGATCCGGACATGTTGTAGTGGACATGCCATTCGCATGGGCGGTGGTCCCTGATGCGGAACATGGCGCAGCTGATCATCCGGCCCCGCTTCGCCGCACGGCAAAGACCGCGTAAGCGATCTTGAGTGCTCGTAGTGAGGCTGCGACGATACGCACGCCATCACCGTGGTGGCCGACACATGACATTGGGGGGAAGAGTGTTGGAGGCCCTCGGGCTGACAGCCGCCGCCGCAGCGGTGTACCAGGCGATGCTCGACCAGCCCAGGGACGGAGTGGATCAGCTCGCGCGGCACTGCAATCTGAGCCCCGGGCAAGTCCACGACTGCCTGGACGAACTCGGGCAGCTCATGCTGGTCCGCGCCTCCAGCGAGTACCCCGGCCAGATGCGAGCCGTCAGCCCCGAGGTCGGCCTCGCCGACATGCTCGCGCGCCAGGAAGCCGAGCTCGCCGCCCGCCAGGCCCAGGTGGCCGCCTCCCGCGCCGCCGTCACCCGCATGGTCGCCGAACGGGCCGAACACCGTGCGACCCACGGCGAACGCCTCCTCGGCATGGACGCCATCCAGAGCCGCCTCGAACAACTGGCCCGTGCCATGACCCACGAATGCCTCGGAGTCCACCCCGGCGCCAGCCACCGCCCCGAAGACCTCGCCGCGGCCAGGGCCGCCGACGAAGGGCCCCTGGCCCGCGGGGTCACCATGAAGACCCTCTACCAGGACAGCACCCGCAACGACCCCCACACCACCACCCACGCTCACTGGCTCCTCAACCAGGGCAGCGAGGTCCGCACCGCTCCCGTCCTCCCCCAGCGCCTCGTCATCTTCGACCGGGCCCACGCCATCGTCCCCATCGACCCTGCCAACACGCGCAAGGGCGCCCTCCACGTCACCGAACCAGGCATCGTCAACGCCCTCATCGACCTGTTCGAACAGACCTGGAACACTGCCGTCCCCCTCGGAGCCCTCCGCCTCGATGAACCGCAGACCGGCCTGACCGATACCGAGCGCGAACTCCTGCGCCTCCTCGGCAACGGCCTCACCGACGACGTCGCAGGACAGCGGCTGGGGATCTCCAGCCGCACCGTCGGACGCCACATGGCCTCCATCATGGAACGCCTCGGCGCCACCAGCCGCTTCGAAGCGGGCATCAAAGCCGCCCACCGGGGCTGGCTCTGACGCCCGCGCCGTGATCGCGCTGCCCGCCGGCTGCCGGGCAGGTCCGGTCCCGTACGACAGGGACCCGGCCGTCGGAACCCTCGTCCTCCCGGCCGGGTCCTGCGCCCTGTTCGTCCGACCAGGTCACTCAGCGCAGCAACACCCCCGCCCCCGCCACCCCGTCCTCCGGGGGCACCGCCACCAGGCCCAACTCCGCGCTGGAGGCCAGCAGACGGTGGCTCGGGAGGATGCGGACCGTGTAGCCGTAGGGGCCGGTGCGGTCCAGGGCCAGGGGGCCCTCGTACAGCAGGCGGCCCTCCAGATCCGGGGTGCCGGTCGGTTTCAGCGGGACCACCGTGGCGTCCGTGATGCGGTCCTCCGCGTCCACCCGCCCGGACACCGCCTGGACCTCCACGTCGTCCGGGGCCAGCTCACCGAGGCCCACCCGGACCCGCAGCCCCACCGTCGTGCCCAACTCCGCCGTGGCCGTCGTCGCCGTCGTCTCCACGTGGTCGACGCTCACCCCGGGCCAGGCCACCCGCACCCGCGTCTTCCACTCGGCGAGTTCACGTGCCGCGTCGGGGGTCAGCACGCGGTGCGCCCGCGCGGCGGGGACGTAGAGCCGCTCGACGTACTCGCGGACCATACGGCCGGCCAGCACCTTGGGGCCGAGCAGGGTGAGGGTCTGGCGGACCATCTGGATCCAGCGGTCGGGCAGGCCGCCCCGGCCGCGCTCGTAGAAGCGGGGGGTGATCCGCTGTTCGAGGAGGTCGTACAGCGCGGCCGCCTCGATGTCGTCCCGGCGGTCCGGGTCCGTGCCCACCCCGTCCGCCGTCGGGATGGCCCAGCCGAAGTCCGGCTGGAACCATTCGTTCCACCAGCCGTCCAGGACGGAGAGGTTCAGGCAGCCGTTCAGGGCCGCCTTCATGCCTGAAGTGCCGCACGCCTCCAACGGCCTCAGCGGGTTGTTCAGCCACACGTCGCAGCCGGGGTAGAGCTTCTGCGCCATCCCCATGCCGTAGTCGGGGAGGAAGACGATCCGGTGGCGGACGCGTGGGTCGTCGGCGAAGCGGACCAGCTCCTGGACCAGGCGTTTGCCGCTGTCGTCCGCCGGGTGCGCCTTGCCCGCGACGACGATCTGGATCGGGCGGTCCGGGTGGAGCAGGAGTTCCAGCAGGCGGTCACGGTCGCGCAGCATCAACGTCAGGCGTTTGTACGACGGGACCCTGCGCGCGAATCCGATCGTCAGGACGTCCGGGTCCAGCACCCCGTCGATCCAGCCCAACTCGGCGTTCCCCGCGCCGCGTTGCCGCCACGACGCGCGCAGCCGCTCGCGCACCTCCAGCACCAGCTGTTCGCGCAGGGTGCGGCGCAGCTCCCAGATCTCCTGGTCGTCGATCTCCGCGACCGAGTCCCAGCGCTCGGAGCCGCCGACGCTCAGCGCGTCCTCGGCCCGCTCCGTGCCGACCTGCCGGGCGCCCAGGCGCAGGACTTCCGGCGCCACCCAGGTCGGCGCGTGCACCCCGTTGGTCACGGAGGTGATCGGCACCTCCTCGGCATCGAATCCCGGCCACAGCCCGGCGAACATCTCCCGGCTGACCTGCCCGTGCAGCAGCGACACCCCGTTGGCCCGCTGGGCCAGCCTGAGTCCCATCACGGCCATGTTGAACAGATTCGGCTCGCCGCCCGGATAGGTCTCCATGCCGAGGCGCAGCACACGGTCGACCTCGATGCCGGGCAGCTCGGCGTCCGCCCCGAAGTGCCGGGCGACCAGCTCCCGGTCGAAGCGGTCGATGCCGGCCGGGACGGGGGTGTGGGTGGTGAAGACCGTGCCCCCGCGGACCGCCTCCAGCGCCGAGTCGAAGTCCAGCCCGCCGGCGCACAGTTCGGCGATCCGCTCCAGGCCGAGGAAGCCCGCGTGTCCCTCGTTGGTGTGGAACACCTCCGGCTCCGGGTGCCGGGTGAGCCGGCAGTACGTCCGTACGGCCCGCACTCCTCCTATGCCCAGCAGCATCTCCTGCAGCAGCCGGTGCTCGCTGCCGCCGCCGTAGAGCCGGTCGGTCACCCCGCGTTCACCGAGGTCGTTCTCCTCCACGTCCGAGTCGAGCAGCAGCAGCGGCACCCGGCCGACCTGGGCCAGCCAGATCCGGGCGTACAGCGCCCTGCCGCCGGGCAGTGCGAGGGCGACCTGCGCCGGAGCGCCGTCGGGCTCCTTCAGCTGGGTGAGCGGGAGCTCGTTGGGGTCGAGCACCGGATAGTGCTCCTGCTGCCAGCCGTCCCGGGACAGCGTCTGCCGGAAGTACCCGTGCCGGTACAACAACCCGACACCGATCAGGGGTACGCCGAGATCGCTGGCCGCCTTCAGATGGTCCCCTGCCAGGATGCCGAGGCCGCCGGAGTACTGGGGCAGCGCGGCCGTGATGCCGAACTCCGGGGAGAAATAGGCGACGGCGCCGGGCATACCGTCCGCCTGGGTCTGATACCAGCGGTCGCCGGTCAGATAGTCGTCGAGGTCGTCCGCGACCGCGGTCAGCCGGCGCAGGAAGCGCCGGTCCCCGGCCAGCTCGGCCAGCCGGGCCGGCCGCACCCGGCCCAGTATCCGCACCGGGTCGCCCCCGGCGGCGGACCAGGCCTCGGGGTCGACGGACTGGAACAGATCGCGCGTTTCCGCGTGCCAGGACCAGCGCAGATTGCGCGCCAGGTCGCTCAGCGGCCGGAGGGGTTCGGGGAGAACGGGACGGACGGTGAACCGACGGATCGCCTTCACATGCCACCTCGGGCGCGTTACGGGGTGAGACGTACGGCGCCGTACGTCTCCTCGTCACCCTCGACGGTAATGGTTACCCGGGCGTCGGCGGGGAGGCGCCCGACGGGGGTGTCGGGGCGTGGAGCGGCGGCCGGCGGGCACCCGGAAAAAAGGGGGCCGGTCTTGCGGATGGACATACGCGTGAGTAGTTAACAAAGTTCCGGATTGCCCACCCGAAGAGGGTGGGAAGGCTCCTCCGGTACACACCCCACAGGCGTCCCACAGCACCTCCGCAGGACCCACCTCCCCACATCCCTCCGCCCACACCCACGTTGACGCGGACAGGAGCGGTCATGCCCGCCACGCACCATTCGTCACCACCTCCGACAAGCGCCAAGGCCACGGCAGCGGCACCGGCAGCAGCGACAGAGAAGAAGCCGGCCGGGAAAAAGCCGGCAAAGAAGGCAGCGGCGAAGAGGACAACGGCAAAGAAGACACCGGGCGAGAAAGCCGCGAAGCCCGCCGCCCGTGTGCCCGGTCCGCCCGGCTCCGCCGACGCCCGGCCCGCCGCCTCGGCGGAGACCACCCTCGGCCGTATCCCCGTCCTCGACGTACGTCCCGTGGTCCAGCACGGGCGCAGGCCGGCCAAAGCGGTGACCGGTGAGTCGTTCGAGGTGTCCGCCACCGTCTTCCGGGAGGGGCACGACGCCGTCGCGGCCAACGTGGTGCTGCGCGACCCGGCCGGCCGGCCCGGCCCGTGGACCCCGATGCTCGAACTCTCCCCGGGCACCGACCGCTGGGGCGCCACCGTCACCGCGGGCGAACCGGGCCGCTGGACCTACACGGTGGAGGCATGGTCCGACCCGGTAGCCACCTGGCGGCACCACGCGCGCATCAAGATCCCCGCGGGCATGGACACCGAGCTGGTCCTGGAGGAGGGCGCACGGCTGTACGAGCGCGCGGCCGCCGGGGTGCCCGAGGAGCAACGGCCGGTCCTGCGGGAGGCGGTCGCGGCCCTGCGGGACGAGAACCGTCCGGCCGCCTGGCGCCTCGCGGCGGCACTGGCCCCGGAGGTGGACGCGTTGCTGGCCCGGCACCCGCTGCGGGATTTGGTGACCGCGTCCGATCCGATGCCGCTGCTGGTGGAGCGTGAACGCGCCCTGTACGGCTCCTGGTACGAGTTCTTCCCGCGTTCGGAGGGCACCGCCGAGCAGCCGCACGGCACGTTTCGTACGGCCGCGCGCCGGCTGAAGCCCATCGCGGACATGGGCTTCGACGTGGTCTACCTCCCGCCCGTCCACCCGATCGGCACGACCTTCCGCAAGGGCCGTAACAACACGCTCACCGCCGGCCCGGACGACGTCGGCGTGCCCTGGGCGATCGGCTCCCCCGAGGGCGGCCACGACAGCGTCCACCCCGGCCTCGGCACGATCGAGGACTTCGACTTCTTCGTCGGCGAGGCCCGCGCACTCGGGCTGGAAGTAGCCCTCGACTTCGCGTTGCAGTGCTCGCCCGACCATCCCTGGGTGCACAAGCACCCCGAGTGGTTCCACCACCGGCCCGACGGCACGATCGCCTACGCCGAGAACCCGCCGAAGAAGTACCAGGACATCTATCCGGTCGCCTTCGACGCGGACCTGGAAGGGCTGGTCGCCGAGACGGTACGCATCCTGCGGCACTGGATGGGTCACGGGGTGCGGATCTTCCGGGTCGACAATCCGCACACCAAGCCGGTCGTCTTCTGGGAGCGGGTCATCGCCGAGGTCAACGGCCCGGACCCGGACGTGATCTTCCTGGCCGAGGCGTTCACCCGCCCGGCGATGATGCACACCCTGGCCCAGATCGGTTTCCAGCAGTCGTACACCTATTTCACCTGGCGCAACAGCAAGCAGGAACTCACCGACTACGCCAGCGAGTTGGCGGGCGAGGCGGCGGCCTACATGCGGCCGAACTTCTTCGCCAACACCCCGGACATCCTGCACGCCTACCTCCAGCACGGCGGCCGGCCCGCCTTCGAGGTGCGTGCCGTGCTCGCCGCGACCCTCTCCCCCGCCTGGGGCATCTACAGCGGCTACGAACTGTGTGAGAACACCCCGCTGCGAGAGGGCAGCGAGGAATACCTCGACTCGGAGAAGTACCAGCTCAGAAGGCGTGACTGGGAAGCCGCCGCCCGCGAGGGCCGTACCATCGCACCGCTCGTCACCAAGCTCAACACCATCCGGCGGCAGAACCCGGCCCTGCGCCAGCTGCGCGATCTGCACTTCCACCACGCCGACAAGGAACCGCTGATCGCCTACTCCAAGCGGAGCGGTTCGAACACGGTTGTGGTGGTCGCCAACCTCGACCCCCACCACACCCAGGAAGCCACGGTCTCGTTGGACATGCCGCAACTCGGCCTGGAATGGCACGAGTCCGTGCCGGTGCGCGACGAGCTCACCGGCGAGACCTACTACTGGGGCAGGGCCAACTATGTGCGACTTGGGCCCGGTGGCGCGCATGTGCTTACCGTCGGCCGGGGGTCCGGGGGTTGCCCCCCGGATGAACACAGCACCGTCCTGCGACCGTCCAACCCGCAGATCGGAGGGTCACCCACAATATGATCGTCAACGAACCCGTTCCGGACACTTTCGAGGACACTCCCGTCAAGGACCGGGACCCGGAGTGGTTCAAACGCGCCGTCTTCTACGAGGTCCTGGTCCGCTCCTTCCAGGACAGCGACGGCGACGGCATCGGCGACCTGAAGGGTCTGACCGCCAAGCTGGACTATCTGCAGTGGCTCGGCGTGGACTGCCTGTGGCTGCCGCCGTTCTTCAAGTCCCCGCTCAGGGACGGCGGTTACGACGTCTCCGACTACACCGCCGTACTACCGGAGTTCGGTGACCTCGCCGACTTCGTGGAGTTCGTGGACGCCGCCCACCAGCGCGGCATGCGCGTGATCATCGACTTCGTCATGAACCACACCAGCGACCAGCACCCGTGGTTCCAGGAGTCGAGGCGGGATCCGGACGGTCCGTACGGGGACTACTACGTCTGGGCCGACGACGACAAGCAGTTCCAGGGCGCGCGGATCATCTTCGTCGACACCGAGGCCTCCAACTGGACGTACGACCCCGTACGCAAGCAGTACTACTGGCACCGCTTCTTCTCGCACCAGCCGGACCTCAACTACGAGAACCCGGCCGTGCAGGAGGAGATGATCTCCGCGCTCAGGTTCTGGCTGGATCTCGGCATCGACGGGTTCCGGCTCGACGCCGTGCCGTACCTGTACCAGCAGGAGGGCACCAACTGCGAGAACCTGCCCGCGACCCACCAGTTCCTGAGGCGGGTGCGCAAGGAGATCGACAACCAGTACCCGGACACGGTGCTGCTGGCCGAGGCCAACCAGTGGCCGGAGGACGTGGTCGACTACTTCGGCGACTACTCCTCCGGCGGCGACGAGTGCCACATGGCCTTCCACTTCCCGGTCATGCCACGCATCTTCATGGCCGTACGCCGCGAATCCCGCTATCCCGTCTCCGAGATCCTCGCCAAGACACCGG
>NZ_CM002285.1:2897909-2898444 GCF_000497445.1 Streptomyces roseochromogenus subsp. oscitans DS 12.976
CCATCCCCTCCGGCTGCCAGTGGGGCATCTTCCTGCGCAACCACGACGAGCTGACCCTCGAAATGGTCACCGACGAAGAACGCGACTACATGTGGGCCGAATACGCGAAAGACCCACGGATGCGCGCCAACATCGGCATCCGCCGCCGCCTCGCGCCCCTGCTCGACAACGACCGCAACCAGATCGAGCTGTTCACCGCACTCCTGCTCTCCCTGCCCGGCTCACCGATCCTCTACTACGGCGACGAGATCGGCATGGGCGACAACATCTGGCTCGGCGACCGCGACGCCGTCCGCACCCCGATGCAGTGGACCCCCGACCGCAACGCCGGATTCTCCTCCAGCGACCCCGGACGCCTGTTCCTGCCGACGATCATGGACCCCGTCTACGGCTACCAGGTCACCAACGTCGAGGCGTCGATGTCCTCGCCGTCCTCGCTGCTGCACTGGACCCGCCGCATGATCGAGATCCGCAAGCAGAATCCCGCCTTCGGACTCGGGTCCTACAACGAACTGCAGTCCTCCAACCCGGCGGT
>NZ_CM002285.1:2898469-2925091 GCF_000497445.1 Streptomyces roseochromogenus subsp. oscitans DS 12.976
ACTGGCGTTCCTGCGCGAGGCCCCCATGACGGAGAAAAGCGGCGACGACCTGGTGCTGTGCGTCCACAACTTCTCCCGCTTCGCCCAGCCCACCGAGCTGGACCTGAGCCGGTTCTGCGGGCGGCACCCGGTCGAGCTGTTCGGCGGGGTCCGCTTCCCGGCGATCGGCGAGCTGCCGTACCTGCTCACCCTCGCGGGGCACGGCTTCTACTGGTTCCGGCTGCGGCGAGAAGTGGCTTAGGGGCCTGTGGGTGGGGCGGTTTCCACCGCCCCACCCGGGGCACGCATCAGTAACACCCCGACGCTCCGGGGAAAGGACGTGGCACCCATGGCGGAAACGGTCACCCCTTCCGACAGCTCCCGTACGACCGGTCACCTCCTCGCTTCACTCGATCCCCTGCTGCGCGAGTGGCTGCCCCGGCAGCGCTGGTTCGCCGGAAAGGGGCGCCCGGTCACCGGGTTCACCCTCGTGGCCGCCACCGAACTGCTGCCGCTCGACGGCCGGTTGGGACTCCACCATCTGCTGCTGCGCGTCCACCAGCCGTCCGTGTTCGGCGCCGAGCCCCACCCCGGTGACTGCTACCAGCTCCTCATAGGCGTGCGCGAGGCGCTGCCGCCCCGGCTGGCGCCCGCGCTCATCGGACATGTGGAGGACGGGCCGCTCGCCGGACACGCGGTGTACGAGGCCCTGTACGACCCCCGGCCCGCCGAAGTGCTCCTGGAGGCCCTGCGCACCCAGGCCCGCATCGGCGGGCTGTGCTTCGATCGGGACCCGCGCCAGGAGATCCGCGAGGGCCTGGTGGCCCGGCTGATGACCGTCGAGCAGTCCAACTCGTCGGTCGTCTACGGCGATACGTTCATCCTGAAACTGCTGCGCCGGGTCGTGCCCGGCGTCAACCCCGACCTGGAGATCCCGCTGGCCCTGGCCCGCGAGGGCTGCCCCCGGGTGCCCGCGCCGACGGCCTGGCTGCACGCCGGGACCGACACCGAGCCGCATGTCCTGGCCGTGCTGCAGCCGTTCATCAGCGGGGCGAGCGACGGCTGGGAGCTGGCGCTGCGCGAGCTGGCCAAGGGCGAGGACTTCGCCGCCGAGGCCCGTGAACTGGGCCGGGCCACCGCCGAGGTGCACACCGCGCTCGCCCGCGCCCTGCCGACGGCCACCCTCGGCCACGCCCAGCTGCGGTCGCTGGCCGACGGGATGACCGAGCGGCTGGCGGCGGCCGTCCAGGCGGTGCCGGTGCTGCGGCCGTACGAGAGCGGGCTGCGCGCGGCCTACCGGGCGCTGGCCGGACTCGCCGACGAGGGCCGCACCTGGACGGCGCAGCGGATCCACGGCGATCTGCATCTCGGCCAGTGTCTGCGCTCGCCGTCCGGGGCGTGGTCGCTGATCGACTTCGAGGGCGAGCCGGCCCGGCCGCCGGCCGAACGGCGGCTGCCGCAGCCGCCGGTGCGGGACATCGCGGGCATGCTGCGCTCCTTCGACTACGCGGCCCACTCGGCGAGCCCGCCCGCGCCGGACTGGGCGCGCGTCTGCCGGGCCGCCTACTGCTCCGGGTACGCGGAGGTGACCGACCGCGATCCGCGCACCGACCCGGTGCTGCTGCGGGCCTACGAGACCGACAAGGCGGTCTACGAGGTCCTCTACGAGGCCCGGCACCGGCCCGAATGGCTCCCCGTACCGCTGTCGGCGATCCGTCGCCTCGCCGCGTCCGCCCTGGAGGCCCGTCCGTGACGACCAAGAAGTCAGCCACCTCGAAGCAGACCCCGGACGCCGCCGCTCTCTCCCGCGCGCCGGCGGCCGCCGACCGCGAGCGGCTGCTGCACGGCACCCATCACGATCCGCACTCCGTCCTGGGCGCCCACCCGGCGACCGGAGGAGTCGTCTTCCGGGTCCTGCGGCCGTACGCGCTCGCCGTCACGGTCGTCACCGGTGAGCTGCGTGTCGCGCTGCACGACGACGGCGACGGGTTCTTCTCGGGGCTGCTGCCCCTGCGGGCCGTGCCGGAGTACCGGCTGCTGGTGGAGTACGAGGGGACGGTCCTGGACACCGAGGATCCCTACCGCTTCCTGCCCACCCTCGGTGAGCTGGACCTGCATCTGATCGCCGAGGGCCGGCACGAGCAGCTGTGGCGGGCGCTCGGCGCGCATGTCACCACCCAGCAGGGCGTGCCGGGCACCCGGTTCGCGGTGTGGGCGCCGAACGCGCGGGGCGTACGGGTCACGGGCGGCTTCAATTTCTGGGACGGCACCGGTTTCCCGATGCGCTCACTGGGCTCCTGTGGAGTGTGGGAGCTGTTCGTCCCGGGGATCGGCGAGGGCGAGGTGTACAAGTTCGAGATCACCCGCCCGGACGGCTCGCGCACCCTGCGCGCCGATCCGCTGGCCCGCCGTACCGAGGCACCGCCCGCGACCGCGTCGGTCGTGTACGCCTCGCACCACGAGTGGGCGGACGCGGAGTGGATGGCGCACCGGGGCGACATCCCGGTGCACGAGGCCCCCTTCTCCGTGTACGAGGTCCATCTGCCGTCCTGGCGCTCCGGCCTGACGTATCGCGAGCTGGCCGAACAACTCCCTGATTATGTAAAGGAGTTGGGCTTCACGCACGTGGAGCTGATGCCGGTCGCCGAGCATCCCTTCGGCGGCTCCTGGGGCTACCAGGTCACCGGCTTCTACGCGCCGACGGCCCGCCTCGGCGGCCCGGACGACTTCAAGTACCTGGTGGACACGCTGCACCAGGCCGGGATCGGCGTACTGATGGACTGGGTCCCTGCCCACTTCCCCCGGGACGACTGGGCGCTGGCCGAGTTCGACGGGCGTCCGCTGTACGAGCACCACGATCCGCTGCGGGCCGCGCATCCCGACTGGGGCACCCTGGAGTTCGACTTCGGCCGCCGCGAGGTGCGCAACTTCCTGGTGGCCAACGCCGTGTACTGGTGCGAGGAGTTCCACATCGACGGCCTGCGGGTGGACGCGGTCGCCTCGATGCTCTACCTGGACTACTCGCGCGAGCCGGGCCAGTGGACGCCGAACGAGCACGGCGGCCGGGAGAACCTGGACGCGGTGGCCTTTCTGCAGGAGATGAACGCCACGGTCTACCGGCGCTGCCCGGGTGTGGTGACCATCGCCGAGGAGTCCACGGCCTGGGACGGCGTCACCCGCCCCACCCACCACAAGGGCCCGAGCGGCTTCGGCGGGCTCGGCTTCGGCCTGAAGTGGAACATGGGCTGGATGCATGACTCGCTGCAGTACATGGCCCATGAGCCGGTGCACCGCAAGTACCACCACCACGAGATGACCTTCTCGATGGTGTACGCGTACAGCGAGAACTACGTCCTGCCGATCTCCCACGACGAGGTCGTGCACGGCAAGCAGGCACTGGTGTCGAAGATGCCGGGCGACTGGTGGCAGCGCCGGGCCGACCACCGCGCCTACCTCGGCTTCATGTGGGCCCACCCCGGCAAGCAACTCCTGTTCATGGGCCAGGAGTTCGCCCAGGGCGCCGAGTGGTCCGAGGCGCACGGACCCGACTGGTGGCTGCTCGACCCGTCCTACGGCGCCGCGGCCGACCACCGGGGCGTAAGGGATCTCGTACGGGACCTGAACACGCTGTACCGGGCGACTCCGGCCCTGTGGCAGCGGGACACCGACCCGGCGGGCTTCCAGTGGATCGCCGGGGACGCTGCGGACGACAACGTCTTCGCCTTCCTGCGTCTCGACGCCGACGGCAACCCGCTCCTCGCGCTCTCCCATCTGTCCCCGGTGGTCCGCCACGACTACCGGCTGGGCGTCCCGGAGGACGTACCGGCCTGGCACGAGTCGTTGAACACGGACGCCGCGCGGTACGGCGGCGGCGATGTCGCCAACCCCGACGTCATCAAGCCGGAGCCCCGGGGATGGCACGGCCGCCCGGCGAGCATCCGGCTGACCCTGCCCCCGCTGGCGACGGTGTGGCTGCGGCCCGCCTGACCAGGCGGAGGCGTGCCGGTGGCGGGCCGGTGGCCCGCCGTCGCCGGAAGTGGTTCGGAGACCTCAAACCGCGCTGTGCGCACATCCGGCCCCGCTGCCCTCGCGCCGCACCCCGGCTACCCGCCGCCGTCCGCCACACCCACGCGTACGACGGCCCCTACGACCCGGTGACTCCCGCGGCCAGCGCCTGCGGCAGCCGGCCGGTGTAGAGCACCCCGAGCCGCTGGGTGGCCCGGGTCAGGGCGACGTACAGGTCGCTGGTGCCGTAGCGGGCCGGCTCCACCACCAGGACCGAGTCGAATTCGAGGCCCTTGGCCTGGCGGGGGTCGAGCAGCACGACCGTACGGGTCAGATCGGGCTCGGCGCCCGCCGTGACGCCGTCCAGCCGGGCGGCCAGCGAGCGGTGCAGCTCGCGCGGGGCGATGACCGCCAGCCGGCCCTCGTGCGGGGTGAGTTCGGCGACCGCCTTGGCCACGGCCTCGGGCAACTCGCCGGCGGCCTGCCGCACCCAGGGCCGTACGCCCGTGGAGCGGACCGAACTCGGCGGCTCGAAGCCGGGGTGCTCGGCGCGGACCACGGCCGCGGCCAGCTCCATGATCTCGGCGGGGGTGCGGTAGTTGACGCCGAGCCGGGTGTGCTCCCAGCGGTCCTCGACATACGGCGCGAGGATGTCCGCCCAGGAGCCGACACCGGCCGCCTCGGCGGTCTGGGCCGGGTCGCCGACCAGGGTCATCGAACGGGTCGGGCTGCGCCGCATCAGCAGCCGCCAGGCCATCGGCGACAGCTCCTGCGCCTCGTCGACGATGATGTGCCCGAACGCCCAGGTCCGGTCGGCCGCCGCCCGCTCGGCGGCGCTGCGGTGGTCGGCCTCCTCCTGCCGCTCGGCGAACCTTTCGGCGTCGATGATGTCGTGCGCCGACAGCACCTCCGACGCGTCCGGGTCACTGTCCTGCTTGTCCTCGAACTCGTATGTCCGGGAGGCGTACGACACGTCCAGCACGCCCTGCGCGTAGGCGACCTGCGTCTCGCGCTCCCGCTCGGCACGTGCCCGCGCCACCCGGTCGTCCTCGCCGAGGAGTTCCGCCGCCTCGTCCAGCAGGGGGACGTCGGCGACGGTCCAGGCGCGGGTCACCGGGCGCCGGACGGCGTCCGCGTCCGCCTCGGGCAGGTAGTCCTGCGGCTCGGCGAGGAAGTCGGCGACCAGCCGCTGCGGGCTGATCCGCGGCCACAACCGGTCCACGGCGGACCAGACTTCGGGGTTCTCGGCGAGTTCGTCGCGGATCTGGGTGATGTCGGAGGCGTCGAGCAGACTGCTCCCGTCGTACGGGTCGGTGCCCACGCGTTCGGCGTACAGCTCGGTGAGGGTGTTGAGGATGTGGCCCTCGAAGTGCTCGCGGGCCGCGTTGTGCGGCAGCTTGGCCGCACGGGTGCGCTCGCGGGCGACACTCACCAGGCCGTCGTCGAGCATCAGCACCTCGCGGTCGTGCTCGATCGCGATCACGGGGTCGGGCAGGGCCTGCCGGTCGCGTACGACGGCGGCGAGCACCTCGGCCATGTCGGCGCGGCCCTTCACGGCGGCGGCCTCGGGGGTGTCGGCGGCGGTGGCCTTCACCCCGGGGAACAGCTCGCCGACCGTGGCCAGCAGCACCCCGGTCTCGCCGAGCGAGGGCAGCACTTCGCCGATGTAGCCGAGGAAGGCCGGGTTGGGGCCGACGATCAGCACGGCGCGGCGGGCCAGCAGCTCGCGGTACTCGTAAAGGAGATAGGCGGCGCGGTGCAGCGCGACCGCGGTCTTCCCGGTACCCGGCCCGCCCTCGACCACCAGGACCCCGCGGTACGGCGCCCGGATGATCTCGTCCTGCTCGGCCTGGATGGTCTGCACGATGTCGCTCATCCGGCCGGTGCGCGCCGAGTTCAGCGCGGCCAGCAGCACGGCATCGCCGTTGTGGTCCTCGTACCCGGTGCGGGTCGCGTCGCCGAGATCGAGGATCTCGTCGTGCAGCGAGGTCACGGTCCGGCCCTCGGTGGTGATGTGCCGGCGCCGCCGCAGGCCCATCGGTGTGTACCCGGTGGCCAGGTAGAAGGGACGGGCGGCATCGGCACGCCAGTCGATGAGGACCGGGGTGTGCTCGGCGTCGTCCTCACGCAGCCCGATCCGGCCGATGTGGTGGGCGGTGCCGTCGGCCAGGTCGATCCGGCCGAAGCAGAGCGAGCCGTCGACGGCGTTCAGCGCGGCGAGCAGCCCCGAGCGCTCGGCGACCAGGATGTCCCGCTCCAGCCGGGCCTGCATGGGCTTGTCGCCCTGGGCGAGCGCGTCCGTGACCGAGGTCTCGGTCTCACCGCGCAGTACGTCCACGCGCGCGTACAGTCCGTCGATGAATTCCTGCTCGCGCCGCAATTCATCGTGTGGAAATTCGGTGTTTGACAATTCCGCTCCCGCCCGGATATACTGTGCCCAGTAAACATCTACGCGACTTATTCAATAACGAAGTCGCGAATCACTGAATATACGCACAGAAATCCCCCGGGCGCAATTGCCCAGGGGATTTTTTGATGGGCGTATCCGCCTCAGAGCACGTCGGCCAGCTCCTCCAGCAGCCGCCGCTTGGGCCGCGCCCCCACCATCGACCGCACCGGCTCAC
This sequence comes from Streptomyces roseochromogenus subsp. oscitans DS 12.976, assembly GCF_000497445.1. Lineage (NCBI taxonomy): Bacteria > Bacillati > Actinomycetota > Actinomycetes > Kitasatosporales > Streptomycetaceae > Streptomyces > Streptomyces roseochromogenus. Next base: position 2,905,078 of record NZ_CM002285.1, read on the forward strand.
CGTCCCGGAAGACCATCAGGGTCGGCGTCGACAGCACACCGTAGGCGACGGTCGTCTGCGGATTGTGATCCACATCGAGCTGCACGATCTTCAGCCGGTCGCCCTCCTCGAAGGCGATGTCCTTCAGCACCGGCGCGAGCTGCCGGCACGGCCCGCACCAGTCGGCCGTGAACTGCACCAGCACCGGAAGACCGGAGCCGATCACCTCCGCCTCGAAATCGGCGTCCGTCACCTGCGACAGTCCGCTCGTCACACTCATCGCGCAAGCCCTCCCAGTTCGCATACGGGCTCCGGGCCACCCGGAGCCAGCGCCTCGGCGGCCAGCGCGTCCCGGGCCAGCTCGGCCCGCCGCAGCTGCCCGGCGACCGTCTCCCGCACCGCCGACAACTGCCCGATGAGCGCGTCCAGCTCGCCCAGCTTGCGCCGGTAGACGTCGAGCGAGGCCGGGCAGGAGTCGCCCTCCGGATGCCCGGCCCGCAGACACTCCACGAAGGGCCGTGTCTCCTCCAGCTCGAACCCGAAGTCCCGCAGCGTCCGGATCTGCTCCAGCAGCCGCAGGTCGCCCTCGTCGTAGGTGCGGTGTCCGTTCCCGTCCCGCCGGGCCGGCAACAGCCCACGTGCCTCGTAGTAGCGCAGGGCGCGGGCCGTGGTCCCGGCCCGCGCTGCCAGCTCGCCGATTCGCATGCCTACGACGGTAGGCGTTGACGTCGGCGTCAAGGCAAGAGGCCCTGTCCTCGCCCGGGTCCCGGCGACCGCCCTCGGCAGCCACTCCCGTGAAGGCGAAACCGGCATGGCGAAGGGAGACCCGCTTGAGGCTCAGTGCGGCTAGACGGTGACACCCGCCGACTCCTCGACCTCCATCAGCGAGGCGCTGTGCCGTTCCTCCTCGAACTTCTTCCGTCCGCCCCGCAGCCCGAACAGACGCTTCGCGAGGGCGATGTAGAGCACGGCGAGGATGTTCAGGATCAGGGTGGCGATCTTCAGATAGCTGACCTTCTCGGTGAGTTCGTAGATCTCCAGCGGCAGGAAGGCGGCCGTCGCGACCACCGTCAGATACTCCGCCCAGCGCTTGGCGTACCAGAGGCCGACCGCCTCGACCAGTTCGATCAGCGCGTAGGCGAGCAGCAGGGCGGCCACCAGCAGCAGCGTGGAGTGCTTGTAGCCGAACGCCTTCTGGATGGAGCCGACGACTGGCGAATGGTCGAGGTCGTAGTGGAAGTGGCGGAACACCGGGCGGAAGACGTCCAGGTTCTCGTTGAAGAGCTTCCGTACCGCGTCCTGGCTGTTGCTGAACTTCCACACCGCCACCGCGACCAGCACGATGAACACCCCGCGCACCAGCCGCTCGATCGCCAGGAAGCGCAGGATGAACAGGTCCCGGAGCACCTTTCCGCGTGGCACCAGCGGGGCGTCGGCGGCCGGCCCCGAGCCGTGCGGCTCACCGAGCACGAAGTCACCGCAGCGCAGACAGCGCCACACGTCCCCGAGCGCGGTCTCGGCGTGCAGCCGCAGGCGCAGGCGGGGATCGTCGGGCGCGTAGGTCGTATGTCCCTTGCGTGCGCAGGTCCGCCGGTCCCAGTCGATCTTCATGCCCCCGTGCCTCCGTACAGGTACTGACTCATCACACGTCACATACTGACGCCACGCGTGAACGTGCCGTTCCGGTTCCGGCGCGGCACTTGACACCAGCCGGAGCCGGACCAGCCCGGACCGGTAGCACGCGCGCGGAGTACTCGTCCCTTGGAGAGACGGCTCCGCACGCGGTGCAAGTGTAGGTGCGCTCCGGCAACGGAAGTGCGTGCTTGGGTCTCGCTCCGCGGCTTCCGCAGTCCATGGTCGGGTGCGCGGGATCTCGGCTCGGTCGGGCGTCCCTGGAACACCCCGGACTCCCCCCGGCTTCAAGGGCCGGGGGGAGTCCGAAAGGTCTGGTGAAGCCGGCGCGCGGGTCAGCCGGCCGAGCTGTCCACCAGTTCCTTCTCCTCGGTCTTCACGTTCGGCGCGGGGGCTTCACGGCGCGGCAGCAGAACGGCCACCAGGATCGTGCCGGCACCGAGGATCACCGCGCCGACCAGGCTGGTGTGCGCGACGGCGTCGGAGAAGGAGGAGCCGACCGCGTGGGCCATCTGCCGGGCGCCGGCGGCGAGTTCGGTGGCCTGCTGCTTGAGCTGGGCGGCCTGCTGCGGGTTCGTGGCGTGTGCCGCCTGCGCGGCCAGTGCCTGTGCCTTCTCGCCGATGCCCTGCGCGACCGCGTATCCGGCGCCGACCGAGTCCTGCGCGGTGTCCAGGGCGCTCGCGGGCAGCTTGCTTCCGGCGGTGGCGTCGCTCAGATGGTTGCCGTACGACGTGGCGAGCAGCGAGCCGAGGATCGCGATGCCGAGCGAGCCGCCCAGCTCCAGCGAGGTGTCGTTGACCGCGCCGCCGACGCCCAGCTCGGACTCCGGGAAGGCGCCCATGATCGCGTCGGTGCAGGGCGAGAGGGCGAGGCCGATGGCGAGGCCCAGGATGATCAGGGGGGCGAGGAAGTCGGTGTACGTCGAGCCCGCGTCGACCCCGGTGAGCAGGGCGAGGGCGGTGGTGCCGCCGACCATGCCCGCGCTGACCGTCCACTTCATGCCGACGCGCGGGGTCAGGAAGCCGGTCAGGGCCGAGCCGGCGAAGACCGCGCCGGCCAGCGGCAGCATCCTTGTGCCGGTCTCCAGGGCGTCGTAGCCGAGGACGAACTGCAGGTGCTGGGTGAGGTAGTAGAAGGCGCCGAAGACGGCCAGGAAGAACAGGGCCACGGCGAGGTTGGAGCCCGCGAAGCGGCGGTGCGTGAAGCGGCGGACGTCCAGGATCGGGCGGGGGTGGCGCAGCTCCCAGAGGACGAAGGCGACCAGGCCGACGCCCGCGACCACCGCCGCCGTCACGGCCTTCACGCCCCAGCCGAAGTGCGGGCCCTCGATGATCATGTAGATCAGCGAGCCGGTCCAGATCACCGACAGCAGGCCGCCGACGTAGTCGATGCGGTCGTGGTGACCGGCCTTGGAGGGCGGGACCAGGACGAAGGCGGCGATGATCGCCACGGCCGCGATGGGGACGTTGATCAGGAAGGTCGAGGACCAGCCGTGGTCGCGCAGCAGCGCGCCGGCGACCACGGGACCCGCGGCGATGGCGAGGCCGGCCGTCGCCGTCCACAGCGTGATCGCCTTGGCCCGCTCCGCCCGCGGGAAGGTCGCGGCGAGCAGGGAGAGCGTGGCGGGCATGATCAGCGCCGCGCCGACGCCCATCACGGCGCGGGCAGCGATGACGGTCGCCGCGCTGTCGGCGAGGTAGCCGAAGACGGCGCCGCCGCCGAAGACGAGGAGGCCGAGCACCAGGGCGCCTCGCCGGCTGTACTTGTCGCCGATCGCGCCGAGCAGCAGCATCAGCGCCGCGTAGGGGACGGTGTAGCCGTCGATCACCCACTGCAGGTCGGCGCTGGAGAGCCCGAGGTCCTTCGTCATGTCGGGCGCGGCGACCGTGAGGGCGGTGTTCGCCATCACGATGATCAGCAGGCTCAGGCAGAGCACGAGCAGTGCCCACCAGCGCCGGGCGTACGGGCGCTCCATCTTCTCGACCGGTTCGGTCATGACGAGTCGCATGGCAGGGGTCGCCTTCCTCAAATGCGCGACGAGATGTGATGCGGGAAGTGGACTTGCACAGTGACGTGCAATTGCACAACCATGTGCAATGTACGCTCGCTGCACATGACTGTGCAAGTCGGCCGGGAAAGACGGGAGAGAGCCGACCGGGGAGAGACAGGGGGAAGCAGGGGAAGACAGAGCCACGGCAGAGGGAAGGCAGAATGACCGCCATGACCACGGGTAACACCAGCCGCGCCGACGCCAACCGGCGCCGCATCCTCGACGTCGCCCTCGCCGAACTGCTGCGCGATCCCGACGCCTCCATGGACCAGATCGCGCGCGCCGCAGGCGTCGTACGACGGACGGTGTACGGCCATTTCCCCAGCCGTGAGGCGCTGATCAGCACCCTGGTCGACGGGGCCGTGGAGGCGCTGGCGGACGCGGACGCCCGGGCGCGGGACGGTGTGACGGATCCGGCGGAGTCGGTGGCCCGCTCGGTGCTCGCGATCTGGGAGATCGCCGACCGCTATCGGCTGCTGGTGGCTCTGGCGCAGCGCACGGTCACCGTCCAGGGCATCCGCGAACGCCTCGCCCCGCTGCGCGCCAACAAGGCCGAGCTGCTCCAACAGGGCCTGGCGGCGGGCGTGTTCAGCTCGCCGCTGCCGGCGCCGGCGCTGGCGTATGTGCACGAGCAGCTGCTGTTCGCGGTGATGGAGGCGGTGAACGACGGCCTCCTGGCAGCGGACGAGGCGGGCCGCTCGGCCACGGTCACGGTCCTGACCGCGGCGGGCATGCCCGCCTCGCTGGCCTCGGCGCTGGTGGCCAGGGTGAGTGCGGAGTCGTAGACGAATCGGTCGTCGTAGACGCACCGGTCGTGGAGATCGGCCGTAGAAAATGCCGGATGCCCGGCCCCGGTTCAGGCGGGGCCGGACATCCGGGGATTTATGCAGGTCAGGCCTTTGCCAGCGCCTCTTCCTGCGGCTCGGGAACCTCGGTGACCGTCTCCTGGTTCTCGTCCAGCAGCGTGGTCTCGTCGAACGGCAGCTCACCGGCGAGCACCCGCCGCACCCGCTCCTTGTCGATCTCCTTGGTCCACGTGCCCACCAGCACCGTCGCCACCGCGTTGCCCGCGAAGTTGGTCAGCGCGCGGGCCTCGCTCATGAAGCGGTCGATGCCGACGATCAGGCCGACGCCGTCGACCAGCGCGGGCTTGTGCGACTGGAGGCCGCCGGCCAGGGTGGCGAGCCCGGCGCCGCTGACGCCCGCCGCGCCCTTGGACGCCAGCAGCAGGAACAGCAGCAGCGGGATCTGCTCGCCGACCGACATCGGCGTGCCCAGCGCGTCCGCGATGTACAGCGACGCCATGGTCATGTAGATCATCGTGCCGTCGAGGTTGAAGGAGTAACCGGTCGGCACGGTGATACCGACGACCGGCTTGCTGACCCCCAGGTGCTCCATCTTCGCGATCAGCCGCGGCAGCGCGGACTCGGAGGAGGAGGTGGAGAGGATCAGCAGGAACTCCCGCGCCAGGTACTTGCACAGCGAGAAGACGTTCAGGCCCGCGACGATCCGCAGGACCGCACCGAGCACGACGAAGACGAACAGGACGCAGGTGACGTAGAACCCGAGCATCAGCACGGCGAGGCTCTTCAGCGCGTCCAGGCCCGCCGAACCGGTCACGGCCGCGATCGCGCCGAAGGCACCGATCGGCGCGGCCCACATGACCATCGACAGAATGCGGAAGACCAGCCGCTGGATGTGCTCGATGCCGCGCAGCACCGGCTGCCCGACCGGGCCCATGGCCTGCAGCGCGAACCCGGCGAGCAGGGCCACCAGCAGCGTCTGGAGGACCTGGCCCCCGGTGAAGGCGGAGATGAACGTGGTCGGGATGACCGACAGTACGAAGTCGACGGGCGGCAGCGCGTCGGCGGACACCTGGGCGTGGCCGGTCTGCTTGATCGCGTTCGTCAGGTGCAGCCCGTCACCCGGGTGCAGCACATTGCCGACGACGAGCCCGATGGAGAGCGCGACGAGCGACATGACGAGGAAGTAGCCGAGGGCGATACCGCCGACGGCACCGACCTTGGCGGCCTTCCGTACCGACCCGATACCCAGCACGATCGTGCAGAAGATGATCGGCGAGATCATCATCTTGATCAGGTTGACGAAACCGGTACCGAGCGGTTTCAGCTGGACCGCGGCGTCGGGCCAGATGAGTCCCACGGCGATGCCGAGCGCGACCGCCACGATGACGGCGATGTACAGGTAATGGGTCCGGTCCCGTTTCACACGGGGTACGGCAGGTGCCGTATCGGGGGTGCTGGCGGCCACGGCTGCCCTCCTTGACGTCTTCGTCGGCATCACCGGCGTGCGGCTCACGTCCGGGGGTTGTGGGGGATGCCGTGACTATCTCCCGCCCTGTGAGAGCGGTCACCCTTCCGTTCATTTAGTTCACGCTTAACCGACGAGACACACGAAGAGGCACACTGCTGACATGCGCGTCCCCCGTCTCCCCCGGCCCCGCAGCCTGGCCGGCCAGCTGTTCGCCATGCAGGCCGTGCTGATCGCGCTGGTCGTGGCCGGGTACGCGCTGTTCACCTACGTCAGCGACCAGCGGCAGGCCGAGGACGCGGCGGTCCGCCAGGTCACCGCGGTGGCCCGGTCGATCGCGGACGCCCCCTCGGTCCGCTCGGCGATCCACACCTCCGCCCCCTCGGCCGCGCTGGAGCCCTACGCCCTGCAGGTCATGCGGGACGCCGACGTCGACTTCGTCACGATCATGAACCCGGACGGGATCCGCTGGACCCACCCCGACCGCCGTCAGATCGGCAAACGCTTCCTCGGCCGTATCGACCCCGCCGTGCACGGCCACACCTTCACCGAGACCTACACCGGCACCCTCGGCCCCTCCGTCCGTGCGGTCACCCCGGTCGAGGAGAACGGCCGGGTCATCGGCCTGGTCAGCGCCGGCATCAAGGTGGAGGAGATCAGCGCCCGGGTCCAGGACCAGGTCACGGCACTGCTCGGGGTGGCCGGCGGCACGCTGCTGCTGGGCGCGGTCGGCACGTACGTCGTCAACGCCCGGCTGCGCCGCCACACCCACGGCATGAACGCCACCGAGCTGAGCCGGATGCACGACTACCACCAGGCGGCGCTGCACGCGGTCCGCGAGGGCCTGCTGATGCTGGACGGGCAGTACAAGGTGGCGCTGATCAACGACGGCGGGCGGGAGTTGCTGGGCGTCGATTCCGAGGACGAGGTGATCGGCCGCTCGGTCGCCGACCTCGGCCTGCCGGCCCCGCTGACCGGGGCCCTGCTGTCCTCGCAGCCCCGGGTGGACGAGGTGCATCTGACGGCGACCCGGGTGCTGATGGTGAACACGTCGCCGGTGTCGGGAGGTGAGCAGCGAGGGACAGTGGTGACCTTGCGCGATGTCACCGAACTCCAGTCGCTGATGGGCGAGTTGGACTCGGAGCGCGGCTTCACGCAGGCCCTGCGCTCACAGGCGCACGAAGCCGCCAACCGCCTGCACACGGTGGTGTCGCTGATCGAGCTGGGCCGGGCCGAGGAGGCGGTGGCGTTCGCCACGGCGGAACTGGAGCTGGCCCAGGCGCTGACCGACCAGGTGGTCGCGGCGGTCGGCGAACCGGTGCTCGCGGCCCTGCTGCTCGGCAAGACGGCCCAGGCCAACGAGCGGGGCGTGGAACTGGTGGTGTCCCCGGACAGCCGCCTCGACGACGGCCTGCTCCCCGAGGGCCTGTCCGCGCGGGACCTGGTCACCATCCTCGGCAACCTGATCGACAACGCGGTGGACGCGGCGCAGGGCAGTGCGGTGGCGCGGGTCACCGTGACGGCGTACGCCTCGGACACCGAACTGGTCCTGCGGGTGTCCGACACGGGCCCCGGTGTCGACCCGGCCCATGCCGACCTGGTATTCCAGCGGGGGTTCTCGACGAAGCCGGCCGGGCCGGGCGGCCGGGGCCTCGGACTGGCCCTGGTCCGGCAGGCGGTGACCCGCCACGAGGGCACGTTGACGGTGGCGGAGCCGGACGAGGACGGCGAGGGCGGAGCGATGTTCGAGGTGCGGTTGCCGCTGCGCTCGGCGGTGGGTGACGGCAGATGACCGTGGACCAGCAGCCGATCCGCGTCCTCGTGGTCGAGGACGACCCGGTCGCCGCCGACGCCCATGTGCTGTACGTCGGCCGGGTGCCGGGCTTCGTCGCGGTCGGCAAGGCTCACACGGGCGCGGAGGCCCGCCGCGTCCTGGACCGTACGCCCGTGGACCTGCTGCTCCTGGACCTGCACCTCCCCGACGTCCACGGCCTGCAGTTCGCCCGCTCCCTGCGCGCGGCCGGCCATCACGCGGACGTCATAGCGGTCACCTCGGCACGCGATCTGGCGGTCGTGCGGGAGGGCGTCTCGCTGGGCGTGGTCCAGTACGTGTTGAAGCCGTTCACCTTCGCGACGCTGAGGGACCGGCTCGTCCGCTACGCCGAGTTCCACGCGGCGGCGGGCGAGGCGAGCGGCCAGGACGAGGTCGACCGCGCGCTGGCGACCCTGCGAGCGCCGTCGCCCGCGGCGCTGCCGAAGGGGCTGAGCGCGCCCACGCTGGAGCGGGTGACGGGCGCACTGCGCGAGGCCGCGGCCGGACTGACCGCGGCCGGGGTGGCCGAGGCGGTCGGCATCTCCCGCATCACCGCGCGCCGCTACCTGGAACACCTGGTCGACACGGGCCGCGCCGCACGCAGCCCGCAGTACGGACAGGTGGGGCGGCCGGAGCTGGTTTATCGGTGGGTTCCGCAAGGGCGGTGAGCGGGTGAACGGGGCCGAGAGGATCCGCGTACTCCAATTGCGCGCACACGCATTGACCTGACTAGACCACTCCTCTTACCTTCGCACGGCAACCACCTGGCCACGTAGAAGTGCGCCCGCAGGAGGTCATGCCCGTGCGCCCCACCGCCGCCCTCTCCGCCCTCCTCACCGCCGCCCTCGCCGCCACCGCCCTCACCGCGTGCGGCTCGGGCTCCGGAACCAGCCCGAACACGCTCAAGGTGTCCTACAAGCAGTCGACCGACAACTCGGTCAAGGTGATGGACACCTATCTCGCCGGGATCAAGAAGGAGTTCGAGAAGAAGTACCCGGGCAAGAAGGTCGAGTTCGTCCCCGTCAAGGCCCCGGATTCCGAGTACTACACCAAGGTCCAGCAGATGCTCCGCTCGCCGCGGACCGCACCGGATCTGGTCTACGAGGACACCTTCCTCATCAACTCCGACATCACCAGCGGGTACTTGAAACCGCTCGACCCGTACCTGGCCAAGTGGCCGGACTGGGGGCAGTTCATCGACACCGCGAAGGCGGCGGCCCGGGGGCAGGACGGGAAGACGTACGGCGTCCCGGACGGGACCGACACCCGGGGGCTGTGGTTCGACAAGCGCGTCTTCCGCAAAGCCGGGCTGCCGCTGAACTGGCAGCCGAAGAACTGGGACGACGTACTCGCCGCCGCCCGCACCATCAAGCAGAAGGTGCCCGGCGTCACCCCGCTCAACGTCTACACCGGCAAGCAGGCCGGTGAGCGGGCCACCATGCAGGGATTCGAGATGCTCCTGTACGGCACGGGCGACGGCACCTCGGATCCGCTCTACGACACCACGACAAAGAAGTGGATCACTGCCGGCCAGGGCTTCACGGACGCGCTCAAGTTCGTCGAGACCGTGTACAAGGAGAAGCTCGGCCCCGACGTCTCCGACGCCCTCGATCCCAACTTCGCCACCACCGTCATGGGCGAGCTTCTCCCCCAGAGCAAGATCGGCATCGACCTCGACGGCTCCTGGCTTCCGCAGACCTGGCTCCCCGGCAGCGGCCACGAGTGGCCCGACTGGTCCCAGCAGCTGGGCCTCGCGTACATGCCCACCCAGCACGGGCAGGCGCCCGGGAAGGTGAGCATGTCCGGCGGGTGGACCTGGGCCGTCCCGGCCAAGGCGGGCCACCCGGACCTCGCCTTCGACTTCATCAAGACCATGCAGACCGAGGCCAACGCCAAGAAGTGGTACATCGCCGACTCCGGCATCTCCGTGCGCAAGGACGTCGCCGCCGACCCGTCGTACGCCACCGCCCAGCCCGGCATCAAGTTCTTCACCGACCTGGTCGCCACCACGCACTACCGGCCCGCGTATCCGGCGTACCCGAAGGTGTCGACCGCGATCCAGGAGGCGATGGAGAGCGTGACGACCGGTGACGCGTCGGCCGAGAAGGCGGTGGGTACGTACGACTCGGCGCTCAAGGACGTCACCGGCGGCCAAGTGGTCCAGAAGTGAGGCACCACCGGCCCCGGATCACCCGGGCCCTCCCCCTCTCCCCCGCCGTCGTCCTCCTGCTGCTCTTTCTCGCCGGGCCGATCGCCTACTGCGTCTACATCGCCTTCACCGACCTGCAGTTGACCGGTCAGGCGCATGCGTCGTTCGTCGGGTTCGCCAACTTCCGGCACGCCTTTCAGGACGCGGAGTTCCGGAACGCGGTCTGGCTGACGCTGGTGTTCACCGTGCTGTCCTCGCTCATCGGGCAGAACACCCTGGGGCTCGCCCTGGCCGCGCTGATGAAGCGGGCCTCCAAGCCGGTGCGCACGCTCACCGGCGGGGTGGTCATCACGGCCTGGGTGCTGCCGGAGGTGGTGGCCGGGTTTCTGCTGTACGCCTTCTTCCGGCGCGAGGGGACGCTCAACGCCCTCCTGGAGTGGCTCCATCTGCCCCGCCAGAACTGGCTGTTCACACTGCCCGTCCTCGCCGTGTCCTTCGCCAACGTCTGGCGCGGTACGGCGTTCTCGATGCTCGTCTACTCCGCCGCCCTCGACGAGATACCGAGCGAGATCACCGAGGCCGCCGAGGTGGACGGGGCCGGCGGCTGGCGGCGGATGTGGCACATCACGCTGCCGATGATCCGGCGGTCCATCGGCACCAACCTCATGCTCAACACCCTGCAGACGCTGTCCGTCTTCGGGCTGATCTGGGTGATGACCCGGGGCGGGCCCGGCAACAAGAGCCAGACGCTGCCGCTGTTCATGTACGAGCAGGCCTTCCAGAACAGCATGATCGGGTACGCCACCGCGGTCGCCCTGCTCCTGCTGCTCGTCGGGTCCCTGTTCTCGGTCGTGTATCTGCGGCTGCTGCGGACGGAGGTGTGACACCGAGATGCCCCGCAAACGCACCTCCCGCCGGCTCGCCGCCGATCTCTCCCTGCTGGTCGTGGCCGTCGCCTTCGCGCTGCCCCTCGCCTGGGTGGTGCTGTCCTCCGTGGATCCGCACGCCGGTCTGCGGGTCAGGGTCCCGGACGGGTTCACCCTGGGCAACTTCGACGCGATCCTCACCCCGGACATCACCTACACCCCGCTGCTCAACAGCCTGATCCTGTGCGGCGGCGGCACCGCGCTGACCGTCGTGTGCGCCGCGCTGGCCGCGTATCCGCTGTCCCGGTTCCGCTCCCGGCTCAACCGGCCGTTCCTGCTGACGATCCTGTTCGCGACGAGCCTGCCGATCACCGCGATCATGGTGCCCGTGTACGCGCTGTTCGTACGGGTGAACCTGATCGACACCCTGCAAGGCACGATCTTCTTCTTCGCCGCCTCCCAGCTCCCGTTCGCCATCTGGCTGATGAAGAACTTCATGGACGGGGTGCCGAAGGAGCTGGAGGAGGCGGCCTGGACGGACGGGGCGTCCTCGCCGCAGTCCCTGGTCCGGATCGTGCTGCCACTGATGGGGCCGGGGCTCGCCGTCGTCACCGTGTTCTCGTTCGTGATGATGTGGGGGAACTTCTTCGTCCCGTTCATGCTGCTGCTCAGCCCGGACCAGATGCCGGCCTCGGTCAGCATCAACGACTTCTTCGGCAACCGGGGCATGGTGGCCTACGGCCAGCTCGCCGCGTTCTCCGTCATCTATTCGACGCCGGTGATCCTGCTCTACGTCCTGGTGGCCCGCAGACTGGGCGGTGGCTTCGCACTCGGTGGGGCGGTGAAGGGGTAACGTGGGGTAACCCCAGGTGACGGGCGTGACACCGCGTGCCATGACATAGGGAACGATCTAGACGTACGAATCTACGATCCGTGATCTCGTTCGAACGGACCGTAGTCAGCACGAGGTAGCACCCCTAGCTTGTGCGGGGTGCGCCAACCCTCAGCTCCTCCGTTCAACGCTCCAGCCGCCCGCAGGCTGCGCGCCGCGCTCGGCATGGGCCCCGAGCATGTCGCCTACGGCATGCGGGCCTCGTACGGTCTGCCCTATGTCACGCCCGATCTCGTCATCGCCTGGGAGCGCGGCCTCGCCTCCCCGACCAGCCCCGAACTCACCGCTCTCGCCGGGGTGTTGTGGTGTTCCGCGGGGGATCTCATCGGCCGGCCCCGGACCCTGCGCGAGCATCGCATCGCGCGCGGGATCGCGCCGGAGGACGTGGCCCGGGCCATCGGCACGGACCTGCCCGTGTATCTGCGGATGGAGGAGAGCGGCACCTGGCGCGGCAACGAGCGCCAGTCGGCCGCGCTGGCGGAGCTGCTGCAGCTGGCCCTGCCCGACTTCGTGGCCGTCACGGGCCGCGAGGTCAAGCTCGCCGAGCTGCTGCACAGCGCGGTGACCACCCGCTGGCAGGCCTATGTGCGTCCGGTGGCGAAACTGGCGCCCGTGGACCGCGCCGTCGTGGAGGACGTCCTGCGGGAACTGCACGAGGACTACCAGGGACACATGGCCGCCACCCTCAGCTGGGGCGGCGGCAGCAAACAGTCCGGCGAGGGGGGCGAGGAGTTCCTCGACCGGATCGTGGAGAACTTCTGGACGGCCGTGGAGAACAGGACGGCCTAGAAGACCGACTCGGCCTCGTCCATCCGGTCCTTCGGTACCGTCTTCAGCTCGGTGACCGCCTCCGCGAGCGGCACCATCTGGATGTCGGTGCCGCGCAGCGCGGTCATCTTGCCGAACTCGCCGCGGTGCGCGGCCTCGACCGCGTGCCAGCCGAAGCGGGTGGCGAGGACGCGGTCGTAGGCGGTGGGGACGCCGCCGCGCTGGACGTGACCGAGGATGACCGGCTTGGCCTCCTTGCCGAGGCGCCGCTCCAGTTCGTACGCGAGCGCCGTGCCGATGCCCTGGAAGCGCTCGTGGCCGTACTGGTCGATCTCGCCCTTGCCGTAGTCCATGGTGCCCTCGACGGGGTGGGCGCCCTCGGCGACGCAGATGACGGCGAACTTCTTGCCGCGGTCGAAGCGCTCCTCGACCATCTTGATCAGGTGCGCGGGGTCGAAGGGCCGCTCGGGCAGGCAGATGCCGTGGGCGCCGGCGGCCATGCCGGACTCCAGGGCGATCCAGCCGGCGTGCCGGCCCATGACCTCGACGACCATCACGCGCTGATGGGACTCGGCGGTCGTCTTCAGCCGGTCCATCGCCTCGGTGGCGACGCCGACGGCGGTGTCGAAGCCGAAGGTGCGGTCGGTGGAGGAGATGTCGTTGTCGATGGTCTTGGGGACGCCGACGACCGGGAGGCCCGCGTCGGAGAGCATACGGGCCGCGGTCAGGGTGCCCTCGCCGCCGATCGGGATCAGCGCGTCGATGCCGAACTCCTCGACCATGTCGGTCGCCTTGTCGCAGGCCTCGCGCAACCGGTCGCGCTCCAGCCGGGAGGAGCCGAGGATGGTGCCGCCGCGGGCCAGGATGCCGCTGACCGCTTCCAGGTCGAGGGAGCGGTAGTGGCGGTCGAGCAGACCCCGGTAGCCGTCCTCGAAGCCGATGACCTCGTCGCCGTACTGCGCCACCGCCCGGTGCACGACCGACCGGATCACGGCGTTCAGGCCGGGGCAGTCGCCGCCTGCGGTGAGAACTCCGATGCGCATCGTGCTGTGTCTCCTGCTCGCTGTCGGTACCGGTGAGCCAGTGTCGATTGTTCCACGTCCGCCGGGACCCTGAGTCACTTGACGGGCGCCTTATCCGGCGGCAGGGGTATTGTCAAGAGGGTTCAGCTCACCTTGGTGGGCGATTTTTATGCCGAAGACGCGACCTTGTAACCAGTACGCCGGCATAGCAGACATATGACATGAGGAACGGAGTCGACGCGTGACGCGCAGCGTGTACGTGACCGGGATCGATCGCGGTGACGGCCGCCAGGTCGTGGAGCTGGGAGTCATGGAACTGCTGACCCGGCAGGTCGACCGGGTGGGCGTCTTCCGGCCGCTCGTGCACGACGGCCCCGATCGCCTGTTCGAGTTGCTGCGGTCGCGCTACCGCCTCTCGCAGGACCCGGCGACCGTCTACGGCATGGACTACCACGAGGCGTCCGCGCTCCAGGCCGAGCAGGGCACCGACGAGCTGGTCTCGGCGCTGGTCGACCGCTTCCACCTGGTGGCGCGGGACTACGACGTGGTCCTCGTCCTCGGCACCGACTTCGCCGACACCCAGCTGCCGGACGAGCTGTCCCTGAACGCCCGTCTCGCCAACGAGTTCGGCGCCTCCGTGATCCCGGTGGTCGGCGGCCGCAAGCAGTCCGCCGAGTCCGTCCTCGCGGAGACCCGCAACGCCTACCGCGCCTACGACGGCCTCGGCTGCGACGTGCTCGCCATGGCGGTCAACCGGGTGGCCCGCGAGGACCGCGGCCTGATCGCCGAGCGGCTCGACGCCCGGATGCCGGTGCCCTGCTACGTGCTGCCCGACGAGCCCGCGCTGTCCGCGCCGACCGTCTCCCAGATCGGCCACGCCCTGGGCGCCAAGATCCTGCTCGGCGACGACTCGGGCCTCGCCCGGGACGCGCTGGACTTCGTCTTCGGCGGCGCGATGCTGCCGAACCTGCTCACCGCCCTGACCCCGGGCTGCCTGGTCGTGACCCCGGGCGACCGCGCCGACCTGGTCGTCGGCTCACTGGCCGCGCACAGCGCCGGCACCCCGCCGATAGCCGGCGTGCTGCTCACCCTGAACGAGGTGCCGACCGAGGAGATCCTGACCCTCGCGGCCCGGCTCGCCCCGGGCACCCCGGTCCTCTCCGTGACCGGCAACAGCTTCCCCACCGCCGAGCAGCTGTTCTCGCTGGAGGGGAAGATGACCGCGGCCACCCCGCGCAAGGCGGAGACCGCCCTCGGCCTGTTCGAGCGGTACGCCGACACCGCCGACCTGGCCCGCCGGGTCTCGGCGCCGAGCAGCGACCGGGTCACCCCGATGATGTTCGAGCACAAACTCCTGGAACAGGCCCGCTCCGACCGGCGCCGGGTCGTCCTCCCGGAGGGCACCGAGGCGCGGGTGCTGCACGCGGCCGAGGTGCTGCTGCGCCGCGGGGTCTGCGACCTGACCCTGCTCGGGCCGGAGGACCAGATCCGCAAGAAGGCCGCCGACCTCGGCATCGACCTCGGCGACACCCAGCTGATCGACCCGGCCACCTCGGAACTGCGGGACTCCTTCGCCGAGAAGTACGCCGCGCTGCGCGCTCACAAGGGCGTCACGGTCGAACTCGCCTACGACGTCGTGTCGGACGTCAACTACTTCGGCACCCTGATGGTCCAGGAGGGCCTGGCCGACGGCATGGTCTCCGGCTCGGTGCACTCCACGGCGGCCACCATCCGCCCCGCCTTCGAGATCATCAAGACCAAGCCGGACTCCTCGATCGTCTCGTCCGTCTTCTTCATGTGCCTCGCCGACAAGGTGCTGGTCTACGGCGACTGCGCGGTCAACCCGGACCCGAACGCGCAAGCGCTCGCGGACATCGCCATCCAGTCGGCGTCCACGGCCGCACAGTTCGGCGTGGAGCCCAGGATCGCGATGCTGTCGTACTCCACCGGCACCTCCGGCTCCGGCGCCGACGTCGACAAGGTGCGCGAGGCCACCGAGCTGGCGCGCTCGCGCCGGCCCGACCTGAAGATCGAGGGGCCGATCCAGTACGACGCGGCCGTGGAGCCGTCGGTCGCGGCCACCAAGCTGCCGGACTCCGATGTCGCCGGGCAGGCAACGGTTCTGATCTTCCCGGACCTCAATACAGGCAACAACACGTACAAGGCCGTGCAGCGCTCGGCCGGCGCGATCGCCGTCGGCCCGGTCCTGCAGGGTCTGCGCAAGCCCGTCAACGACCTGTCCCGCGGCGCCCTCGTCCAGGACATCGTCAACACCGTCGCCATCACGGCGATCCAGGCCCAGACGTCCGCCAACTGACGCCCAGCAGAGAGCACTTGAACACCGTGACAGCAACACGCGCGGCGACTCGCGTCCTCGTCCTCAACTCCGGCTCCTCGTCGGTGAAGTACCAGCTGCTCGACATGCGCGACGCGAGCCGACTGGCCGTCGGCCTGGTGGAGCGCATCGGCGAGCAGACCTCCCGGCTCAAGCACACCTGCCTCACCACCGGCGACACCCGCGAGCACACCGGGCCCATCGCCGACCACGACGCCGCGCTCAAGGCGGTCGCCGAGGAGCTGACCCGGGACGGCCTCGGCCTCGAATCGCCGGAGCTGGCCGCGATCGGGCACCGGGTGGTGCACGGCGGCCTGTTCTTCACCGAGCCGACCGTCATCGACGACGAGGTGCTCGCCGAGATCGAGCGGCTGATCCCGGTCGCCCCGCTGCACAACCCGGCCAACCTCACCGGCATCCGCACCGCCCAGGCGCTCCGCCCCGACCTGCCCCAGGTCGCCGTCTTCGACACCGCGTTCCACACGACGATGCCGGAGTCCGCGGCGCGCTACGCGATCGACCCGAAGACCGCCGACCGCCACCGCATCCGCCGCTACGGCTTCCACGGCACCTCGCACGCGTACGTCTCGCGGGAGACCGCGCGGCTGCTGGGCAAGAATCCGTCCGAGGTCAACGTCATCGTGCTGCACCTGGGCAACGGCGCCTCCGCGTCCGCGGTCGAGAAGGGCCGGTGCGTGGACACCTCCATGGGGCTGACTCCGCTGGAGGGGCTCGTGATGGGGACGCGCTCCGGTGATCTGGATCCCGCCGTCATCTTCCATTTGGCACGGGTTGGCGGAATGTCCATGGACGAGATCGACACTCTTCTCAACAAGAGGAGCGGCCTGCTCGGTCTGTGCGGGGACAACGACATGCGGGAGATCCGCCGCCGGATCGACGAGGGGGACGAAGAGGCCGCTCTCGCGTTCGACATTTACATTCACCGGCTCAAGAAGTACATCGGCGCTTATTACGCCGTCCTCGGCACGGTGGACGCGGTGGCGTTCACGGCCGGGGTCGGCGAGAACGCGGCGCCGGTGCGCGAGGCCGCGATCGCGGGCCTGGAGGGGCTGGGCCTGGCGGTCGACCCGGAGCTGAACGCGGTGCGAGCGGACGAGGCCAGGCTGATCTCTCCGAAGGATGCGCGTGTCGCCGTCGCCGTGGTGCCGACGGATGAAGAACTGGAGATCGCGACCCAGACCTACGCACTGGTCGGAAAGAACAACTGAATAGCACCTGAGCGGTGTGGCACTCATTTGTATCTTCCGCCAGACGGAATATTCCGTAGCGAAACAAACCGATAGGATCGCCCCATGCGCCGTTCGAAAATCGTCTGTACTCTCGGCCCCGCGGTCGACTCCCACGAGATGCTCGTCTCGATGATCGAGGCCGGCATGAATGTGGCCCGGTTCAACTTCAGCCACGGCACCCACGCCGAGCACCAGGCGCGGTACGACCGCGTCCGGGCCGCGGCCAAGGAGACCGGCCGGGCCATCGGCGTCCTCGCCGACCTGCAGGGCCCGAAGATCCGCCTGGAGACCTTCGCCGAGGGTCCGGTCGAGCTGGAGCGCGGTGACGAGTTCGTCATCACGACCGAGGACGTACCGGGCGACAAGCACATCTGCGGTACGACGTACAAGGGGCTGCCGGGCGACGTCTCGCGCGGCGACCAGGTCCTGATCAACGACGGCAACGTCGAGCTGAAGGTCCTGGACGTCGAGGGCCCCCGGGTCAAGACGATCGTCATCGAGGGCGGTGTCATCTCCGACCACAAGGGCATCAACCTGCCCGGCGCGGCCGTCAACGTGCCCGCGCTGAGCGAGAAGGACGTCGAGGACCTGCGCTTCGCCCTCCGCATGGGCTGCGACATGGTCGCGCTGTCCTTCGTCCGGGACGCCAAGGACGTCCAGGACGTGCACCGTGTCATGGACGAGGAGGGCCGCCGGGTCCCGGTCATCGCCAAGGTGGAGAAGCCGCAGGCGGTGCAGAACATGGAGGACGTCGTCGCGGCCTTCGACGCCGTGATGGTGGCCCGTGGTGACCTGGCCGTCGAGTACCCGCTCGAAAAGGTCCCGATGGTGCAGAAGCGCCTGATCGAGCTGTGCCGGCGCAACGCCAAGCCGGTGATCGTGGCGACCCAGATGATGGAGTCGATGATCACCAACTCCCGTCCGACCCGCGCCGAGGCCTCCGACGTGGCCAACGCGATCCTGGACGGCGCCGACGCGGTCATGCTGAGCGCCGAGTCGTCGGTGGGCGCCTACCCGGTCGAGACGGTCAAGACGATGTCGAAGATCGTCAAGGCGGCCGAGGAGGAACTGCTCTCCAAGGGCCTGCAGCCGCTGGTGCCGGGCAAGAAGCCGCGCACGCAGGGCGGTTCGGTGGCCCGCGCGGCCTGCGAGATCGCGGACTTCCTCGGCGGCAAGGGTCTGATCGCCTTCACCCAGTCGGGTGATACCGCGCGCCGGCTGTCCCGCTACCGCGCGGCCCAGCCGATCCTCGCCTTCACCACCGACGAGGGCACCCGCAACCAGCTGACCCTGAGCTGGGGCGTGGAGCCCCACGTCGTCCCCTTCGTCAACAGCACCGACGAGATGGTGGACATGGTCGACCAGGAGCTGGCCAAGCTGGGCCGCTTCAACCCCGGTGACACGGTGATCATCACCGCCGGCTCGCCCCCCGGCGTCCCCGGCACCACCAACATGGTCCGCGTGCACCACCTGGGCGCGCAGATCAACTGACAGGCTCCGTAAGGGCCTTGTACGGCACTGAGGGCGCCCCCTGGACCAGGGGGCGCCCTCAGCTGTGTTGCGGCTCCCGAACGGGCTTGTGGGACCGGTCAGTTGTCGGTCGTGTACACATGCATGCCGGGCACGTGCAGGTTGCCGCCGAACTGAGCGGCCTGGACCACCTTCACATTGGTGAAGTAGATCAGCGGCAGGTTCAGCGGGGGCGGGCTGTCGGGCGTGAACGTCATCGGGATCAGGCCGAAGAGGTTGCCCGAGATGCTCTCGGTGTACATCGTGGTGGCGCCGCCCCGGATGGTGGACGTCGAGCCCTTGGCCGCCTGTACGTGGTAGGTCTTGCCCGAGAGCTTGTCCTTCACCGTCTGGTGCAGGTCCCCGATGTCCGTGCCGCCGGAGATGACGTACTTCAGCACCTTCTTCGTGGTCCCGGACGCCGTCTTCACCTCGACGATGCCCTGGTAGTCGGCGCCCTTGAGCAGCAGCGAGCTGGCGTCCAGGTACCAGGGGTCGTCCGCCACCGGCACCTTGTTGTCGACGCCGCCCTGGTCGGTCGTGGCCGCCGGGCAGTTCCCCGCCGAGGTGCTGGAGCTCGCGGACGGGCTCGGCGTGGCCGACCCGGCCGCCTTGGCCGTGTCCTGCACCGTCTTGGAGACCGAGCCGGTGGTGTTCTTGACGGTGTCGGTGGCCTTCTTGACCGTGTCACCGACCGCGTTGCCGGCACTGGAGACGGTGCCGTTGACGGTGTCGGAGACCTTGGAACCGGACGACGACGAGTCCGAGGACTTGCGCGCCGACGGCGTCGCGGACGGCGACGGGCTCGCGGAGGGGGATCCGGAGTCCGTGCTGCCGCCAGTGAGGATGCCGCCGAGCGTGTCGCCGATGCTGCCCAGCAGACCGCCGCTGCTCTTGGACGCCGACGGGGTGGGCGTGGCCGTGTCACCGGACGAACCCGACGATCCCGAGCCGGAGCCCGAGGCGGAGGGGTCCGATGTCGCGGTCGGCGTGGGCGAGGCCTTGTCGCCGGAACCTGAACCCGACGAAGAGGTCGTGCCCGAGTCGCCGGACTTCGTGTCCTTGGCGCTGTCGCTCGCCGAGGGCGTCGGCGTGGCCGTGTCCGCGGACTTGCTCGCCGAAGCGGAGGGCGACGGCGACGCCGAGGCGCTCTTGGAGCCGTCCAGCGCCTTGACGCAGTCCTTGTACTCGTCGGCCGTCAGGCTCTTGGAGGCCGGCGACGGGGACGGGCTGCCACCGCTGTCCGCGAGGGCGAGCGTGGACGTGAAGCCCATGCCCATCAGCACCGCCGTCGGCATCGCCACGGAGGCGATCGCCTTGCCCGCCGGCATGTGGAACCTGGTGAACAGCGGCTTTCTGGGGGCCGCATGGCGGGGCCCGGTTCTCCCGCGGGACCCGTCCTCGTCGGTCCCTCGGGTCACCTCGTCAGCCGGCACTGTGCCTCCCGTTCGCCCCGTTGGCCGGGCTCGTTCCTGAC
>NZ_CM002285.1:2925860-2942891 GCF_000497445.1 Streptomyces roseochromogenus subsp. oscitans DS 12.976
GAATCCACCGAAGTTGGACACGGGGATGGACACCAGCGCGAGCAGGATCGCCGCGACACCCGCGAACGTGCGGACGTGCTTCTGGAACCAGAGGCTGATGCCCAGGACGACCAGCAGCACGCCGATGATCAGGGATCCGGCTCCCGCGGTGGTCGCCATCGCCAGCGTCAGATGTCCGAGCTGGAGGTGGGCGTACGGGAAGTACATGATCGGAAAGCCGCCGAGCAAGACGAACAGACCAGCCCAGAACGGACGGGTGCCCCGCCAGGCGCGGAACTGCAGCCTCCGGCGGGTGAACTGGCCGGGCGCGGCGGCAGGAGTCTCGGCGCTCATCGAAAACAGCTCCCTGGTGCGGCGTTGCTGTGGTGGTGATGTGGACCGCGTGTGAAGCGCGGCCGGAGAGTGGACAGGCGGGGGCGCCACCGGCTCCCCCGCCCGTCAGTGAGTGCTCAGTAGCACTCGTGCGTACCCGTCTGCACCGACATGTGCAGACCGCTGAGCTTGAAGGTTCCGGCCGTGGTCGCCCAGGCCGTCTGCTTCACACCGGTCAGCGTGGCCGAGTCGGCCTGCTGCGCGAAGCCGTACGGGTTGGACTGCTCCTTCCCGCCCTTCATGCCCGGACCCTTGCCGGCGTCCTTGGCGGCAACACCGATGTCGATGTTGTTGAAGGTGGCGTCGGCGCTGAGGTCGTCGAGGTCGATGTAGAGGTTGTCGGCCTCGACCGGCTTGTCGGCGCCCGCCTTCAGCACCAGGCTCACCGAGCCCAGCACCGGGATGTCCGGCGTGACGACGGACTGGCACATGTTGCTGATCGAGGCGCTCTTGAAGGCCGAGACCGCGACCGGGTGAGCGGTCTTCTGCCCGCTGAGGGTGTAGCCGTCGTCGACCGCGCCGTACTGCTCGAAGCCGGTACCGACCAGTTTGTCCGCGGTCACCTTGAAAGACTGACCCGACACGCTGAACGAGGCGGCGAGAGCGCCCTGCGCGAGGGCGACACCTATGCACGCTGTGGCGGCCACGCTGGGCACCATGACCACAGCGAACCGCTTCCATCTGGTCCCGCCACGCACCTGGGACTCCATTTTTCCTCCTTCTCGGACGTACATCTCCTGGCCCGGAAATCGCCCCAACAGGCGGTCCACCCGGGCAGGGATGGGAGAAGTGCTACGTCCTCGGGAAGGAGAACGCCCGCGCTCGGGGCTGCGAACCGCGCCCGAACCACCGGCGATCACCCCCGAGCGACAACCACTGGTCGCGCCTGACACGCATCACGCACAACCTTGCTGGACAGGCTTCGCCGGGAAGGCGAAGACCCCCCTGCCCAAGAGCCGGCGCCACTGCCGCCGACTCTGCTCGGTGGGGACCCAGTGTCTCCCGCGACCCGACCGGATGTCGGGGTACGGGAATGGACCGAGCGTCGCCGATCGTGGTGCATTCTCGCGCCGGACACAAGGGGGTTCGTTACTGGCTAGTAACGGCTGGATAACCGGAGTACGACCGACCGGTCTCGAAGCGCGACGCTGGGTTGCATCTCAGGGCAGAGCAAAGCCGTTGACCTCTGGACAAAACCAGACAGATCAACGGCTTCGACTTACTCGGAGTAACAGATCGCGCAATTACCAAGATTTGGCAAAGCGGAGTCGCCCTGACGTCTCGTCGGCGAATCTTTCACCTCGGCATCACAAGCCGTGGCGTTTAGCAACTGGTCAGAACAACGCCCGCGCGAGCGCCCTGCGCGCCCCGATCACCCGCGGGTCCTCGGGGCCCACGACCTCGAACAGCTCCAGCAGCCGGCGCCGCACCGCGTCCCGGTCGTCACCGGCGGTGCACCGCACGGTCTCGATCAGCCGCCCGAAGGCGTCCTCGACATGGCCGCCCACCAGGTCCAGGTCGGCGGCGGCGATCTGCGCGGCTGCGTCCTTCGGCTTCGCGGCGGCTTCCTGGCGGACCTGCTGCGGATCGAAGCCCTGCACCCGCTGCAGCAGCTCGGCCTGCGCCAGGCCCAGCTTGGCCTCGGGGTGGGCCGGGTCGTCGGCCAGCACGTTCTTGTACGCCTGGACGGCACCGGCCAGGTCACCGGCGTCCAGGGCATCGGCGGCCGCGTTCAGCGCGGCGTCGTACGGGCCCTCCTGGACCTCGGCGGGGGCGGCGCCGGGCTGTGCGTCCGGGTCGACGGTCAGGCCGGTGATCCCGAAGCGCTGCTCGGCGACCTGCACCAGCTGGTCCAGGGTCTGCCGGATCTGCTGCTCGCCGGCGGCCCCCTGGAAGAGCGGCAGCGCCTGTCCCGCGACGACGGCGAAGACGGCCGGGATCCCCTGGACCCCGAACTGCTGCATCAGCATCTGGTTGGCGTCGACGTCGATCTTGGCGAGGAGGATGCGCCCGTCGTACTCGGCGGCCAGTCGCTCCAGGACCGGGCTCAGCTGCTTGCAGGGCTCACACCACTCGGCCCAGAAGTCGATGACGACGGGGACTTCGGCGGACCGCTGCAGGACATCCCGCTCGAATCCCGCCTCATCGACGTCGATGACGAGATCGGCCGGGGCGACGGCCCCCGTGCCGCCCTGCCGGGCGGCCTCGGCGCGCGTCTGCTCGGCCTTGGCCTTGGCCTCCTGGGCCGCCTTCACCGCGGCGAGGTCGACGACGCCGCTCATGGACATGTTCCGTGGCTGCATGCGTCTATCCTCCCCCGTTACCGCGTCGAAATGAAAAAGTCGTCCGTGCGGGCGCCGGGTCCCCACCCCACGCCCCGTGATCGTCGCTCGCGTACGTCCGGCACGAGCTCTCACGAGCTTTCGCTACGACTCGTAGCGTAATGCCATCGGGACCCCATGCGACACCACCCCCCGGTGATCTCCCTCACGACCGCACAGTTCCCGCCGGTTATGGTCAGGGGATGCAGAGCCGCACTCCCGCCAGCCGTACCGGACGTCCGCGCAGCACCGCGGCGGACACCGCGATCCTGGCCGCGACCCGGGAGGCGCTGGTGGAACTTGGCTGGTCCAAGCTCACCCTGGGAGACGTGGCGACGCGTGCCGGGGTTGCGAAGACCACGCTGTACCGCCGCTGGGCGGGCAAGCCGGAGCTGGTGTGCGACGCGGTGGCGGAGCTGTTCGACGAGCTGGAACTCCCCGACCGCGGCAGCCTCGCGGCCGACATCGAGGGCGTGGTCCTGCAGTTCGCGGCGATCCTGGCCCGTCCGGAGGCAAAGAGTGGCCTGATGGCGGTGGTCGCCGAATCCACCCGCGACGACGCCCTGCGCGAGCGCATCCGCGCCTCCATCGTGGAACGTCAGATGCGCCTGGTCCTGGAGGGCCGCGCCAGGGCCCAGCGCCGCGGCGAACTCCCCCCGGAACCCGATCCGGAGGAGTCCGCCCGCACGGTGGACCTGATCTTCGACATGGTGGCGGGCGCGGTCGTCCACCGCACCCTGGTAAGCGGCAAACCGGCGAACGAGGACTGGGTCCACAGCTTCACACAGGTACTGCTGCTGGGCCTGACAGGAGCCTCCCAGCCGAGCGTGGGGGAGGGTGGGCACAGGCCGGAGGTCCAGGGGGCGGAGCCCCCTGGTGCGCCCGCACGGGGCAACGGCGCCTAGAAACCGGCCGGTTCCGTGTACACGCCCCACTCGTCCCGCAGCACCCCGCAGATCTCGCCCAGCGTCGCCTCGGCCCGCACAGCGTCCAGCATCGGCTCGATCATGTTGGCACCGTCACGCGCGGCGGCCAGCATCGCGTCCAGCGCCGAGCGCACCGCCGCCGCGTCCCGCGCCCCCTTCCGCTCGCCCAGGATGCGGACCTGCTCCCGCTCCACCTCATGGCTCACCCGCAGGATCTCCAGATCCCCGGTGACGGACCCGGTGGCGACGTTGACGCCGACGACCTTCTTGTCGCCCTTCTCCAGCGCCTGCTGATAGCGGAAGGCGGACTCGGCGATCTCGCCGGTGAACCACCCGTCCTCGATGCCGCGCAGGATCCCGGAGGTGATCGGCCCGATCGGGTGCCGCCCATCCGGGTGCGCCCGCAGACCCCGCTCCCTTATCTGCTCGAAGATCTTCTCCGCGTCCGCCTCGATCCGGTCCGTCAGCTGCTCGACGTACCACGAACCGCCCAGCGGATCGGCCACGTTGGCGACCCCGGTCTCCTCCATCAGCACCTGCTGCGTGCGCAGCGCGATCTCCGCCGCCTGCTCACTCGGCAGGGCCAGCGTCTCGTCGAGCGCGTTGGTGTGCAGCGAGTTGGTCCCGCCCAGCACGGCGGCCAGCGCCTCCACGGCCGTACGCACCACGTTGTTGTACGGCTGCTGCGCGGTCAGCGACACACCCGCGGTCTGTGTGTGGAACCGCAGCCACTGCGCCTTCTCGGACCGGGCGCCATAGACATCCCGCATCCACCGGGCCCAAATGCGCCGCGCCGCACGGAACTTGGCGATCTCCTCGAAGAAATCGACGTGCGCGTCGAAGAAGAAGGAGAGGCCGGGCGCGAAGACATCGACGTCCAGGCCGCGGCTGAGCCCCAGCTCGACGTACCCGAAGCCGTCCGCCAGCGTGTAGGCCAGCTCCTGCGCGGCCGTCGACCCGGCCTCGCGGATGTGGTACCCGGAGACGGACAGCGGCTTGTAGGCGGGGATGCCGGCCGCGCAGTACTCCATCAGGTCGCCGATGAGGCGCAGATGCGGCTCGGGCTGGAAGAGCCACTCCTTCTGGGCGATGTACTCCTTGAAGATGTCGGTCTGGAGCGTGCCGTTGAGGACCGAAGGGTCCACACCCTGGCGCTCGGCGGCGACCAGGTACATGCAGAAGACGGGTACGGCGGGCCCGCTGATGGTCATGGAGGTGGTGACGTCGCCGAGCGGGATGTCCTTGAACAGGACCTCCATGTCGGCGGCCGAGTCGATGGCGACGCCGCAGTGCCCGACCTCGCCGAGCGAGCGCGGATCGTCGGAGTCCCGCCCCATGAGCGTCGGCATGTCGAAGGCGACGGACAGCCCGCCGCCGCCCGCGGCCAGGATCATCTTGTACCGCTCGTTGGTCTGCTCGGCGTTGCCGAACCCGGCGAACTGCCGGATCGTCCAGGTACGCCCGCGGTAGCCGGTCGGATGGAGCCCGCGCGTGAAGGGGTACTCCCCGGGCCAGCCGATCCGCTCGAATCCCTCGTACGTATCGCCCGGTCGGGGCCCGTACACCGGCTCCACGGGATCACCGGAGAGCGTGGTGAAGTCAGCGTCGCGCGTGCGCGCGGCGTCATAGCGGGCCTGCCAGCGCCGGCGGCCCTCCTCGATGGCGTGAGCGTCCATACCATCGAATTTACTAGGACGTCCAAGTAAATGTCGATGGCCGACCGCCACACGAAGACGTGCGGCGGTGGAGTCCCGGTCGTACGGCGCCCGCGCCGCGGGCGCCGGCCGCCGTGCCTCAGGCCTTGGCCGCGACCGGGGCCGGGTCGGCGGCCCTGGCCTCCAGCTCGTGGCTGATCCGGCGCTCGACGAAGAAGGCGGCGGTGGGGATGGTCCCCGCGAGCAGCACCCACAGCTGCTTGCCGACGGGCCACTTCGCCTTCGAGCCCAGGTCGAACGCGAAGATCAGGTAGACGACGTACAGCCAGCCGTGGGCGATGGCCACGACGCGCGTGAAGTCCGCGGCACCGCTGATGTCCAGCCCGTACTTGGCGATCATGCTCAGGCACAGCAGCACCAGCAGGACACCGGTGGTGTAGGCCATGACGCGGTAACGGGTCAGCACGCTCTTCTTCATGGGGTCGAGCGTAACCACCCGTTCCGGGAGATCTTGGCCGGGGTCGGCCCTCGTCTCAGCCGACGTGTCAGCCGTGTCTCAGCCCTCGTATCAGCCCTCGTATCGGCCGGCGTCTCCGTCGTCGTCGAAATCGTGTGCCGCGATCCGCAGCGGGCGGAGCATCGCGAAGATCTCCGCGCACTCTTCCGCGTCGTACACCCCGAGCCCGAAATCCATGGCCATCAGGTCGTGAGTGGCCGCGTCGACCACCTCGCGGCCCTTGTCGGTGATGACGGCGAGGGTGCCGCGGCCGTCGTTCGGGTTGGGGCGCTTGGCGACCAGCCCGGACTTCACCAGCCGGTCGACGGTGTTGGTCACGGACGTGGGATGCACCATCAGCCGCTCACCGATCTTGGACATCGGCAGCTCGCCGGCCTTGGAGAAGGTGAGCAGCACCAGTGCCTCGTAGCGCGCGAACGTCAGTCCGTACGGCTTGACCACCGCGTCCACCTCGGCGAGCAGGATCTGCTGGGCCCGCATGATCGAGGTGATCGCGGCCATGGACGGCACGTTTCCCCAGCGCTGCTTCCAGAGCTCGTCGGCGCGGGCGATGGGGTCGAAGGGGAGGCTGAGTGGCTTCGGCACGTCATCAGACCCTACCGGCCGGTCATATTCCGGGCAGCCCCGTCTCGGCTTTCGGTCGCCCGGGCCGCCACGGCCAGCCCGCAGCAGCACAGCACACCCGCCACACCGGCTCCGGCGACGGCCGTACGCACCCCCGCCATCTGCGCCGCCACCCCGGCCAGCGTCATGCCGACGCCCTGCACGGTCATCAGCCCGGCGCTCAGCACGGTCATGGCCCGCCCGCGCAGCTCCTTCGGCACGGCCCGCACGAACCACTGGTCCAGGCCCAGGGTGTACGCCGATCCGGCCCCGGACAGCAGCAGGAGCAGCAGGGACAGGGCGAGTCCGGGGCGCAGGGCGTATCCGAGGTACGGCAGCAGGGTCAGGCAGAGCAGCGGGAGCGCGACGCGTTCGCGGGCCGCGGGTCCGAGCCTGGCTCCGGCGAACAGTTCGCCGGCCACCGTGCCGACGGGCAGGGCGCACATCAGCAGGCCGAGCCCCGTGGAGCCACGGCCCAGCTCGTCGGCGTACGGTGCCGCCAGCGCCTCGGGGACGACGGAGAACGCCGCCGGGATCCAGAACATCAGCAGCAGCACGCGGACCCGGCGGTCGGCGAACAGCAGGCGCGGGCCCGGCGCCGGGGCGCCCGCGCTCGGGCGGGTGCGGGCCGGGCGGTGCCGGGTGCCACAGCGCAGCAGCGTGGCGGAGGCGAGGAAGGTGCCGACGGTGATCAGCAGGGCGTGGCGCGGGCTGACGGCCGTCAGCAGCAGACCGCCGAGGCCGTAGCCGACGAGCAGGGCGCTCTGGGCGACGATCCGCAGCAAGGAGCGGCCGAGCACGAACAGGTCGCCGTCGCCGAGGACGTCGGCCAGCGTGGCCATCCGGGTGCCGGCGAACACCGGCGAGACGACGGCGAGCGCGCAGCGCAGCGCGAGCAGCAGGCCGATTCCGGAGCCGGGGACGGTCATCAGGGCCACACAGCCCGCGCACACCAGGTCACAGGCGACCAGCACACGCCGGGCGGGGAAGCGGTCGGCGACGGGTGCGAGCAGGGTGCCGCCGACGGCGTACGGCAGGAAGCCCAGCGCGAAGGTGAGCGCGCTGAGCAGGGGTGAGCGGGTGAGGTCGTAGACGAGGACGGACAGCGCGATCTCGCTGACGATCACGCCGAGCATGGACAGCACATGGGCGGCGAAGACGGCCCGGAACTCGGGCACGGCGAAGACACGGCCGTAGCCGGCGGACGGCGGGGCGGCCTTGGACGGAGCGGACATGCCGGGCAGCGTGCCCGGGAACGGACGCGGGGCCATAGAGTTTCGGCCCCAGCCGAATCTTCCGCCCCTGTCCTCCGACCGTTCGGGGAGGTGACCCGTGCCCTCACAGCTGCGCTTCGGCGACGGCGACTTTCTGCGCTGCCGGTTCGCGATCTCACCGCTGTGGGAGACGCAGGAGGCGGTGCGCACCCTGAAGCGGCCGGACCGGCACGCCTACCAGGCGCCCTGGCTACGGCGGATCAGGGACGCGGCGGGCGGCCTCGACCTGACTCCGCTGTGGCTCCTGATGCCCCGGCGGGGGCACTCTCCCGACTGGCTCGGTGCGCCGCCGATCGGACCGGCCGCGACATTCGAGGAGGAGATAGCGGCCGTACGGGCGTCCGACCCGGAGGCGGCCCGCGAGGACACCGCCCTCTCGCTGGCCTGCACGCCGGGCGCGCTGGATTCGGCGCAGGGCAGGGCGTGGCTGGCGCATCCGGCACGCATGATCACGGAGCTGGCGGACGCCATGGAGGAGGCGTGGCAGGTGCTGATCGCACCGGACTGGCCCCGGCTGCGGGCTCTGCTGGAGGCGGACGTGGCCTTCCACTCGCGCCGGCTGGCCGAGGTGGGGCTCGGCACGCTGCTGCCCGAGCTGGACCCCCGGCTGTCCTGGGACGGCCGTACGCTGACGCTCGCACAGCACATCGAGTACACGCGCGACCTCGACGGCCAGGGCCTGGTCCTGATGCCGAGCGTCTTCTCCTGGCCCGACGTGATCACGGGTTTCGAACCCCCGTGGCAGCCCACGCTGGTCTACCCGGCCCGCGGCATCGCCGGCCTGTGGACCGAGCCGGGCAGACACACTCCGGACGCGCTGGTACGACTGCTGGGCCGCAACCGGGCTGCGGTCCTGTCCGCGCTGGACGAACCCGCGACGACGAGCACCCTCGCCCACCGCATGGGCCTGGCCCCGTCCTCGGTCTCGTCCCATCTGACGGTGCTGCGCGACGCAGGCCTGCTGACAGCCCGCCGCTACGGCCACCAGGTGCTGTACGAACGAACACCGCTGGGGATGACACTGACAGCGGGACAGCCGGCCTGAAAGGGGCGCGGGACCTATGCCAGGTGACGTTCGACCGTTTCCACCTTGGACGTGAGCCCATCCGTCACGCCGGGACGAATGTCGGCCTTGAGGACGAGCGACACACGCGGCACCCGCTCCTCCACCACGGCGACGGCACGCTTGACGACGTCCATGACCTCGTCCCACTCCCCCTCGATGGAGGTGAACATCGCGTCGGTCCGGTTGGGCAGACCCGACTCGCGCACCACACGCACGGCGTCGGCGACGTACTCCCCCACGTCCTCGCCGACACCGAGAGGCGTCACGGAGAAGGCGACGATCATGCGTTCACGACCCCTTCCTTGCGGGCGCGGGCGGCGATGACGGCGTCCTCGGCCTCGCGGCGCAGCGCACGCTCGATGATGAAGCCGCCGAACGGGATGATCGAGTAGGCGAAGTAGAGGGCCGCCTTGCCCTTGTTCCACTTGGTGCGGTTCCAGGCGTCCGCCCAGAAGATCACGTAGAGGATGAACAGCACGCCGTGGATCGGGCCCAGCACCGGGGCCACGTTCACTCCGGAGTCGACCGTGTACTTGATGATCGTGCAGGTCGCGAGAACGATCCAGGAAATGCCCTCCGGCACGGAGATGAGGCGGAGGCGGCGGATGGCGGAGGCTGTCTTGAGGTCCACTGGTCACCTTCGGTGGGAGAGACGTCCACAGTTTGTGAACGGAAGCACAAGCGAGCCCCATTGTGGCAAACGGCGCCCGTAGGGGTCCGCTCAGGGTCGGTATCCACCCACGGGGCCTGTTCCGTCCACCCGCCGCGCCGCTACTTTCGCTGCGTGGCGATGTTCCGACTCCAAGGCAGCAAGGTGCTCGCCGTCGAGATGACCGGGGATGCCGTGAAGGCGAAGAACGGCTCGATGGTGGCGTACGACGGGCAGATGAGTTTCAAGAAGCTCACCGGTGGCGGTGAGGGGCTGCGCGGGATGGTGACCCGGCGGCTCACCGGCGAGCAGATGACGGTGATGGAGGTGAAGGGGCACGGGACGTGCTGGTTCGCGGACCGCGCCTCGGAGATCAACCTTGTGGGCCTCCAGGGGGACAAGCTGTACGTCGAGTCGAGCAATCTCCTCGTGACGGACGCGGGGCTGCGGACGGGCACGACGTTCACCGGACTGCGCGGCGCCTCGCAGGGCAACGGGCTGTTCACGACGACGGTCGAGGGACACGGTCAGGCGGCGATCATGTCCGACGGGCCGGCGGTCGTGCTCCGGGTCAGCCCGCAGTACCCGCTGATCGTCGACCCGGGTGCCTATATCGCCCACCAGGGCGATGTCCGGCAGTCCTTCCAGTCGGGCGTGACGTTCCGCACGTTGTTCGGGGAGGGCGGAGGCGAGGCCTTCCAGATCCGCTTCGAGGGCGACGGCCTGGTGTACGTGCAGCCGAGCGAGCGGAACACGATCGCGGGGGATCTCTGACATGACGTTCCGGGAGATCAACTCCAAGATGGTCGAGGCGACCGTGCTGCCGGGGCAGCGGCTGTACAGCCAGCGCGGCGCGATGCTCGCCTACAAGGGGGACGTGTCCTTCACGCCGAACATCCAGGGCGGCCAGGGCGGGCTGATGTCCATGATCGGGCGCCGGGTGTCCGGCGAGGCGACCCCGCTGATGACCGTCGAGGGCAGCGGCACCGTTTTCTTCGGGCACGGCGGCCACCACGTCCATGTCATCAACCTCACCGGCGACACCCTCTACGTCGAGGCCGACCGGCTGCTCGCCTTCGAGGGCACGCTCCGGCAGGGCACGATGTTCATGGGTTCGCAGGGCGGGGTGATGGGCCTGGTCCGGGGCCAGGTCACCGGGCAGGGCCTGTTCACCACCACCCTCCAGGGCCAGGGCTCGGTCGCCGTGATGGCGCACGGCGGTGTCTTCGAGATCCCGGTCACCCCCCAGCGCCCGGTCCACGTCGACCCGCAGGCGTACGTCGCCCATCACGGCGAGGTCCGCAACAAGCTGTCCGCCGCGCTCGGCTGGCGCGAGATGGTGGGCCGCGGCTCCGGTGAGGCCTTCCAGCTGGAGCTGAGCGGCAGCGGCACGGTGTACGTCCAGGCGTCGGAGGAGAAGCTGTGAGCACCTACGGAACTCCGGGCGCCGGACCGGTCGTGTACGACCCGATGACCCTGCCCGCCGACGACAACGTGAACAAGTACACGTTCTGTGTCGAGCTCAAGAGCGGGCAGTGGTTCCTGCAGAAGGGAAAGATGATCGCCTACTACGGGGCGATCGAGTTCAACGGCATCGGACACGGGCGACTCGACCGAATTGTCCGTACGTCATTCCATTCGCCACTGCACGCGAGCGACTGGGTCGTGGCGGCCGGCTCGGGCAAGATGCTCCTCGCCGACCGGGCCTTCGACGTCAACTCCTACGACCTGGACGACGGGAACTTGACCATTCGCGCGGGCAACCTGCTCGCTTTTCAGCCAAGTCTCGCGCTCAAGCAATCGATCGTGCCGGGTTTTCTGACCCTTATCGGAACCGGAAAGTTTGTGGCCGCATCTAACGGTCCGGTGGTGTTCATGGAACCTCCGATCCGGGTCGACCCGCAGGCGCTCGTCGGGTGGGCCGACTGCCCGTCGCCGTGCCATCACTACGACCACGGCTATCTGGCGGGTGTGCTGGGCGGTCTACGTGCGATGACGGGCCTCGGCGGGGTTTCCGGGGAGGAGCACCAGTTCGAGTTCGTGGGTGCCGGGACGGTCCTGCTGCAGTCGACGGAGACCCTCATGGGCGAGGCGGCGACGGGGGTCGTGCCGGCCGAACCAGGGGTGCCCGGAGGTGGCGGTGCGGCACCGAGCGGACACAGTCCGCAACCGTCCGGCGCACCGCGCCTTCCCGGACAGCTGGGGGACCTCCAGCGTCGCTTCGGGCTGTGAGCGGTAGTCTGCGGAGTGTGACGTCGAACGCGTGCGCACTGTCACACCATCCAAAGTAGTTCGCCATTCAACTTCTTAGGTAGACTTCATTCATGGAGACTGAGACGGCCACGCACTGGCTGACCGATGCGGAGCAGTGCGCCTGGCGCACCCACCTGGAGGTCAACAGGCTGTTGACGTACCAGCTGGAGAAGGATCTGCAGCCGTTCGGCCTGACTATGAACGACTACGAGATCCTCGTGAACCTGTCCGAGTCGGACGACCTGCGCATGCGGATGAGCGACCTCGCCTCCGCGACCCTGCAGTCCAAGAGCCGGCTCTCGCACCAGATCACGCGCATGGAGAACGCGAATCTGGTGCGTCGTGAGAACTGCGAGTCCGATCGGCGGGGGCTGTACGCCGTGCTGACCGAGCACGGCATGGAGACGATGAAGAAGGTGGCGCCACATCATGTCGCCTCCGTGCGGCGGCATTTCATCGACCTGCTGTCGCCGGAGGCCCTGACAGAACTGGACAAGGCTCTGAAGCCGATCGCCGACCACCTGCGGGGGCAGCGGGGGCGCCCCTGAGCTTGACGTCAGGCGGGGGGTGGGGGGTGGGTGCGCTTGCCCGCGTTGGCGGGGCGGCCTCCCCCCGGAGGGGTTCCCCCAGGGGCGGCGGCGCCAAGAAGGCCGACAGCACTGCAACGCCCCAGGGGCGCGGGGAACTGCGCGACCGGCGCACCACCGCCCGCAGCCTGCGAGCCCCGCAGCCGTACCCGTGCCATGGGACAGGCGGGTGCGCTCCACGCCGCTGCCCGGTAAGGAAGTTGACCAGGCTCAGCCCTGGGTCAGGCCCGCCACCAGTTCGTCCGCCGCGCGGTACGGGTCCAGTTCGCCCGCGACGATCCGCTCCGCGAGCGCGCTGAGGCGGCGGTCGCCGTGGAGGTCGCCGATGCGCTCGCGCAGCGCCGTGACGGCGATGGTCTCCACCTCGCGGGCCGCGCGGGCCCTGCGGCGCTCGGTGAGCACACCGCGCTCCTCCATCCACGCGCGGTGCTTCTCCAGGGCCTCCACGACCTCGTCGATGCCCTCGGCACGGGCCGCGACCGTCTTCACGATCGGCGGGCGCCAGTCGCCGGGACCGCGGGACTCGCCCAGGCCCAGCATGTGGTTCAGCTCGCGGGCCGTGGCGTCGGCGCCGTCCCGGTCGGCCTTGTTGACGACGTACACGTCGCCGATCTCCAGGATGCCCGCCTTCGCCGCCTGGATGCCGTCGCCCATGCCCGGGGCGAGGAGGACCACCGATGTGTCCGCCTGGGAGGCGATCTCCACCTCCGACTGGCCGACGCCCACCGTCTCGACCAGGATCACGTCGCAGCCCGCGGCGTCCAGGACGCGGATCGCCTGCGGTGCGGCCCAGGCGAGGCCGCCCAGGTGGCCGCGCGTGGCCATCGAGCGGATGTAGACGCCGGGGTCCGAGGCGTGCTCCGACATACGGACGCGGTCGCCGAGCAGGGCTCCGCCCGAGAACGGGGAGGACGGGTCGACGGCCAGGACGCCGACCCGCTTTCCCTGTTTGCGATAGGCACTCACGAGCGCCGAGGTCGACGTCGACTTGCCGACTCCCGGGGAGCCGGTGAGGCCCACCACATACGCGTTGCCGGTCAAGGGCGCCAGCGCCGCCATGACCTCCCTGAGCTGCGGGGACGCCCCCTCCACCAGGGAGATCAGCCGGGCCACGGCCCGCGGCCGGCCTTCCCTGGCCTGGGCCACCAGAGAGGAGACGTCCTGCATCCAACAGCTCCATTCACTTCAGCGACGTACAACCGACGTACAAAGACCGACGTACAGCGAAGGTTCAGGCCTTCGGCACCCGCACGATGAGCGCGTCGCCCTGGCCGCCGCCACCGCACAGCGCGGCCGCGCCGACGCCGCCGCCGCGGCGCTTGAGCTCGAGCGCCAAGTGGAGCACGAGGCGGGCGCCGGACATGCCGATCGGGTGGCCCAGCGCGATCGCGCCGCCGTTGACGTTCACCCTTTCCGTGGACACGCCGAGGTCTTTCATTGACTGCACGGCGACCGCGGCGAAGGCCTCGTTGATCTCGATGAGGTCGAGGTCGGAGACCTCCAGGCCCTCCTTCTTCAGGGCGTGGAGTATGGCGTTGGACGGCTGGGACTGCAGGGAGTTGTCCGGGCCGGCCACATTGCCGTGCGCGCCGATCTCGGCGAGCCAGGTCAGGCCCAGCTCCTCGGCCTTGGCCTTGCTCATCACGACCACGGCCGCCGCGCCGTCGGAGATCTGCGAGGAGGTGCCGGCGGTGATCGTGCCCTCGCGGGCGAAGGCCGGGCGGAGCTTGCCGAGGGACTCCACCGTGGTGTCGCCGCGGATGCCCTCGTCCTTGCTGAACAGGACCGGGTCGCCCTTGCGCTGCGGGATCTCCACCGGGGTGATCTCGGCCTCGAACAGGCCGTTCTTCTGCGCGGCGGCGGCCCGCTGGTGGGACAGGGCGGCGATCTCGTCCTGCTCGGGGCGGGCGATGCCGAGGCGGGTGTTGTGCTTCTCGGTGGACTCGCCCATGGGGAGGCCCTCGAAGGAGTCGGTCAGGCCGTCGTAGGCCATCGCGTCGAGCATCTCCACCGCGCCGTACTTGAAGCCCTCGCGGGACTTCGGCAGCAGGTGCGGGGCGTTGGTCATGGACTCCTGGCCGCCCGCCACGACGATGTCGAACTCGCCGGCGCGGATCAGCTGGTCGGCCAGGGCGATGGCGTCGAGGCCGGAGAGACACACCTTGTTGACGGTGAGCGCCGGGACGTTCATCGGGATGCCGGCCTTGACGGCGGCCTGGCGGGCCGGGATCTGTCCGGCGCCGGCCTGCAGCACCTGGCCCATGATCACGTACTGCACCTGGTCGCCGCCGATACCCGCACGGTCGAGGGCGGCCTTGATCGCGAAGCCGCCCAGGTCGGCCCCGGAGAAGGACTTGAGGGAGCCCAGAAGTCGTCCCATGGGCGTGCGCGCGCCCGCGACGATCACGGAGCTGGTCGTTCCAGAAGGCATGAGCTGCGATCCCCTTACCGGCCTGCACAGCCGAGGAGTGAACGAGGGTTTACTTCGAATGTACTGATGGCACTCCGTGCCGTCATCGGGCCGTCGGTGTGATCGCGCGCACGTTGCGTAACCATGCGCGGCGCGCTGCACTGAATCCATGCTGACGCGAATCGACCACATCGGGATCGCCTGCCACGACCTCGACGCGACCGTCGAGTTCTACCGGGCCACGTACGGCTTCGAGGTGTTCCACACCGAGGTCAACGAGGAGCAGGGCGTGCGCGAGGCCATGCTCAGGATCAACGAGACCTCGGACGGCGGCGCCTCCTATCTCCAGCTGCTGGAACCGACCCGCGAGGACTCCGCGGTCGGCAAGTGGCTGGCGAAGAACGGCGAGGGCGTCCACCACATCGCCTTCGGTACGGCGGATGTGGACACCGACTCCGAGGCGATCCGGGGCAAGGGCGTACGCGTGCTGTACGACGAGCCCCGGCGCGGTTCCATGGGGTCGCGGATCACCTTCCTGCACCCGAAGGATTGCCACGGCGTCCTGACAGAACTGGTCACTTCGGCCCCGGTTGAGTCGCCCGAGCACTGACCCCCGTACATAAGGGCCGGTAGGGTTGGGGGCGGTCGTCCCCGAAACACCGGGGACGACCGCATGCCGGGGTCCGGGTTTCGGGGGACGAGCGTCGGGGCAGCAGCCCGTGCTCCGCCGTTGATCTGACACCATTCCCCGGGGGCCCCGTTCGGCGGATGGACGGAGCTCGTTGGAGAAGCTGACCAGGGGACGGATGGGACCGCGCAGTGCGGGGCTACGAGAGCCAGGAGCGAGAGCCGGCGGCTGACGTCGACCACCTCTCTCGGTTCGAGGCCGAGATGAAGCGGCTGAAGACCGAGCGGGAAAAGGCGATCCAGCACGCCGAGGACCTCGGCTACCAGGTCGAGGTGCTGCGCGCCAAGCTGCACGAGGCGCGCCGCACCCTCATGACCCGGCCCGCCTTCGACGGCGGTGACATCGGCTATCAGGCCGAGCAGTTGCTCCGTAATGCCCAGATCCAGGCCGACCAGCTGCGCCAGGAAGCCGAGCGGATGGCCGCGGAGGCCCGCGCGCAGACCCAGCGGATCCTGCAGGAGCACGCCGAGCAGGCCGCCCGGCTCCAGGCCGAGCTGCACCAGGAGGCGGTGACCCGGCGCCAGCAGCTCGACCAGGAGCTGGCCGAGCGCCGCGCCACCGTCGAGTCGCACGTCAACGAGAACGTGGCCTGGGCGGAGCAGCTGCGCGCCCGCACCGAGCAGCAGGCCCGCCGGCTGCTGGACGAGTCCCGCACCGAGGCCGACCAGGCGATGGCCACCGCCCGCGCGGAGGCCGAGCGGCTGACCCGGGAGGCCAGGGAGCGCCTGCAGAGCGACGCCGAGGCGGCCCGCGCGGAGGCCGAGCAGATCCTGCGCCGCGCCCGCACGGACGCCGAGCGCCTGCTGAACGCGGCGTCCACGCAGGCCCAGGAGGCCACCGACCACGCCGAGCAGCTGCGCACCACCACGGCCAGCGAGTCGGACGCGGCCCGCAAGCAGTCCGCCGAGCTGAGCCGGGCCGCCGAGGAGCGGATGGCGGCGGCCGAGGAGGCGCTGCGCAAGGCGCAGGCCGAGGCCGAGAAGGTGGTCACCGAGGCCGAGCAGGCCGCCGCCAAGGCGCTGGCCGGCGCCGAGGCCGCCAACGAGACCCGGACGCGCACGGCCAAGGAGCAGGTCGCCCGGCTGGTCGAGGAAGCCACCAAGGAGGCCGAGAACACCAGGTCCGAGGCCGAGCAGCTGGTCGCGGACGCGCGTGCCGAGGCCGAGAAGATCGTCGCCGAGGCCGGCGAGAAGGCCCGCTCGATCACCGCCGAGGAGACGGCGAGCCAGCTGTCCAAGGCGGCCAAGACCGCCGAGGACGTGCTCAACAAGGCGTCGGAGGACGCCCAGAAGACCACCAAGGCCGCCACCGAGGAGGCCGAGCGGATCCGCACCGAGGCCGAGGCCGAGGCGGACCGGCTGCGCGCCGAGGCGCACGACATCGCCGAGGAGCTCAAGGGCGCGGCGAAGGACGACACCAAGGAGTACCGGGCCAAGACGGTCGAGCTGCAGGAGGAGGCCCGCCGGCTGCGCGGCGAGGCCGAGCAGCTGCGCGCCGACGCGGTCGCCGAGGGCGAGTCGATCCGCGCGGAGGCCCGCCGGGAGGCGGTCGCGCAGATCGAGGAGGCGGCCAAGTCCGCCGAGGAGCTGCTGGCCAAGGCCAAGGCGGACGCCGACGAGCTGCGGCAGACCGCGACCACCGACAGCGAGAAGGTCCGCACCGAGGCCATCGAGCGGGCCACCAGCTTGCGCCGGCAGGCCGAGGAGACCC
>NZ_CM002285.1:2943934-2956190 GCF_000497445.1 Streptomyces roseochromogenus subsp. oscitans DS 12.976
GGCGACCCGGCTGGTCGAGGAGGCCGACCGGCGCGCCACCGAGATGGTCTCCGCCGCCGAGCTCCACGCCCAGCAGGTACGGGACTCCGTCGCCGGGCTGCACGAGCAGGCGCAGGAGGAGGTCACCGGGCTGCGCTCGGCCGCCGAGCACGCCGCGGACCGTACGAGGCGGGAGGCCGAGGAGGAGGCGGACCGGGTCCGCGCCGACGCCTACGCCGAGCGGGAGCGGGCGAGCGAGGACGCCTCGCGGATCCGGCGCCAGGCGAACGAGGAGACGGAGGCCGCCAAGGCGCTGGCCGAGCGTACGGTCGCGGAGGCGATCGCGGAGGCCGAGCGGCTGCGCGCGGACACGTCCGAGTACGCCCAGCGGGTGCGCACGGAGGCCTCGGACGCGCTCGCCGAGGCCGACCAGGCAGCGGCCCGCACCCGGGCGGACGCCCGCGAGGACGCCAACCGCATCCGCTCGGACGCGGCGACCCAGGCCGACACCCTCATCACCGAGGCCCGTAACGAGGCCGAGCGGCTCACGACCGAGACGGCCGCCGAGACCGACCGGGTGCGCACGGAGGCGCTGACCGAGGCCGAGCGGCTGCAGACGGAGACCGCCGCCGAGGCCGAGCGGGTGCGCACCGAGTCCCTGACCGAGGCGGACCGGGTGCGCGCGGAGGCCCGGGCGGCCGCCGAGCAGCTCGTCGGCGACGCCACCGGCGAGGCCGAGCGGCTGCGCGCCGAGGCCGCCGAGACCGTCGGCTCGGCCCAGCAGCACGCCGAGCGGGTGCGGGCGGAGGCCGAGCGGCTCAAGGCGGACGCGGAGGCAGAGGCCGAACGGCTCGTCAGCTCCGCGCGCGAGGAGTCCGAGCGGGCCCTGGACGAGGCCCGCAAGGACGCCAACAAGCGGCGTTCGGAGGCGGCCGAGCAGGTCGACACGCTCATCACCGAGACCACGGCCGAGGCGGACAAGCTGCTCGGCGAGGCGCAGCAGCAGGCGCTGAAGACCACCGCGGACGCCGAGTCGCAGGCCGACACGATGGTCGGCGTGGCCCGCAGCGAGGCCGAGCGGATCGTCTCCGAGGCGACCGTCGAGGGCAACTCGCGGGTGGAGAAGGCCCGTACGGACGCCGACGAACTGCTGGTCGGTGCGCGCCGGGACGCGACCGCCATAAGGGAGCGCGCGGAGGAGCTGCGCGACCGCATCACCAGCGAGATCGAGGAGCTGCACGAGCGGGCCCGCCGCGAGGCCGCCGAGACGATGAGGTCCACGGGCGACCGCTGTGACGCGCTCATCAAGGCCGCCGAGGAGCAGCTGGAGAAGGCCGAGGCGAAGGCCAAGGAGCTGGTGTCGGAGGCCAACTCCGAGGCGGGCAAGGTGCGTATCGCCGCCGTCAAGAAGGCGGAGGGGCTGCTCAAGGAGGCCGAGCTGAAGAAGGCCAGCCTCGTCAAGGAGGCCGAGGAGCTCAAGGCCGAGGCGATCCGCGAGGCCCGGCGCACGGTCGAGGAGGGCAAGCGCGAGCTGGAGATCCTGGTGCGCCGGCGCGAGGACATCAACGCCGAGATCTCCCGTGTCCAGGACGTCCTGGAGGCGTTGGAGTCCTTCGAGGCCCCGTCGGCCGCCAAGGACGGCGGAGTCAAGGCCGGTGCGACGGTGGGTGCCCCCCGTTCGGGTGGCAAGTCGTCAGAGGGCTAGCGCAGGAGGCACGTTCCGGTGTCTTCTGGGGGCTTTGCCCCACTCTTTTGGCAAGCCCCCCGGCCATCCGCCACCCGAAAGAGGTCTCATTCTCCAGATCAAACACGTATCCGCTCGATGACACACCGCTTCGGCCCCTAGGATTCCCCCTATCACCTCACCGGTCTCATTCGACAGGAACCCCATGAGCGACACTTCCCCCTACGGCTTCGAGCTTGTGCGGCGTGGGTACGACCGCGCTCAGGTGGACGAACGTATCTCCAAGCTCGTCTCCGACCGTGACAGCGCTCTCGCCCGCATCACCGCCCTGGAGAAGCGCATCGAGGAGCTCCACCTCGAAACGCAGAACGCCCAGGCTCAGGTCACCGACGCCGAGCCGTCGTACGCGGGTCTCGGCGCGCGGGTCGAGAAGATCCTGCGCCTGGCCGAGGAAGAGGCCAAGGAGCTGCGTGAGGAGGCCCGGCGGGCGGCCGAACAGCACCGCGACCTCGCCGAGTCGTCGGCTCAGCAGGTCCGTAACGACGCCGAGACCTACGCCGCGGAGCGCAAGGCCAAGGCCGAGGACGAGGGCGTCCGGATCGTCGAGAAGGCGAAGGCCGACGCCGCCGGGCTGCGTGCCGAGGCGCAGAAGGACGCGCAGTCCAAGCGCGAGGAGGCGGACGCCCTCTTCGAGGAGACCCGCGCCAAGGCCGCGCAGGCCGCCGCCGACTTCGAGACGAACCTCGCCAAGCGCCGCGAGCAGTCCGAGCGTGACCTGGCCTCGCGTCAGCAGAAGGCCGAGAAGCGGCTCGCGGAGATCGAGCACCGCGCCGAGCAGCTCCGCCTGGAGGCGGAGAAGCTGCGCACGGACGCCGAGCGCCGCGCCCGCCAGACGGTGGAGACGGCACAGCGCCAGGCCGAGGACATCGTGGCCGACGCCAACGCCAAGGCGGACCGCATCCGTTCGGAATCCGAGCGCGAGCTCGCCGCGCTGACCAACCGCCGTGACTCGATCAACGCCCAGCTGACGAACGTCCGGGAGATGCTGGCGACGCTGACGGGCGCCGCTGTGGCTGCCGCCGGTACGCCGGGGGACGACGAGCCCATCTCTCGTGGGGTGCCGGCGCAGCAGACCCGGTGACTTCGGTTCGTGGGTAACCGCGGGCCGGCTGTGGCCGGTCGCGCCCACGCGGCGGAGCCGCATATCCAGCACAGCCCCGCGCCCCTTCGGGCGCGCTGTGGAGCCCCCTGTCCTCAAGTGGCAGGGGGCTTCGGCTCGTCTTAGCGTGGCCGCATGATCGAGCTGGAGGGGCTGACCAAGCGGTACGGCGACAAGGTCGCGGTCGACCGTCTCACCTGCGCCGTGCGGCCCGGCATCGTGACCGGGTTTCTCGGGCCCAACGGCGCCGGGAAGTCCACGACCATGCGGATGATCCTGGGGCTCGATCACCCCACCGCCGGCGACGTCCGGATCGACGGCAAGCACTACGCGCAGCTGAAGGACCCGCTGACGTACATCGGCGCGCTGCTGGACGCCAAGGACGTGCACGGCGGGCGCAGCGCCTGCAACCACCTGCTGTGTCTCGCGCAGAGCAACGGGATCCCGAAGCGCCGGGTGGCGGAGGTGCTGGACACCGTCGGGCTCAGCGCGGTGGCACGCAAGAAGGCCAAGGGGTTCTCGCTGGGCATGGGGCAGCGGCTGGGAATAGCCGCGGCGCTGCTCGGGGATCCGCGGATCCTGATGTTCGACGAGCCGGTGAACGGGCTCGACCCGGAGGGCATCCACTGGATCCGGAACCTGATGAAATCCCTGGCCGCGCAGGGCCGCACGGTGTTCGTGTCCAGTCACCTGATGAGCGAGATGGCGCTGACCGCCGACCACCTGGTGGTCATCGGGCAGGGACGGCTGCTCGCGGACACCTCCATGCCCGACTTCATCCGGCAGAACTCGCGGTCGTACGTGCGGATCCGCTCCCCGCAGCGCGAGCGGCTGCTCGATGTGCTGCACGAGGGCGGGATCACGGTCGTGGAGGCGGGTGGCGGGGTGCTGGAGGTGGACGGCGACAAGGCCGGGCAGATCGGTGAGCTGGCCGCCCGGCACGGGATCGTGCTGCACGAACTGAGCCCGCAGCGGGCCTCGCTGGAGGAGGCGTTCATGCAGCTGACGGCGGAGTCGGTGGAGTACCACGCGCATGCCGCCCCCGAACCCGCCCCGCAGGACTGGGGCGCCGGCTGGAAGGGACATGAGGGATGACGGCCGTCCAGGTCATCCGGTCCGAGTGGACCAAGATCCGTTCGGTGGCCTCCACGGTGTGGACGCTGTCGCTGGCCGTGGTCGTCACCATCGCCCTCGGGATGCTCATCTCGGCGCTCTCGCGGAGCCAGTTCGACTCGATGCCGGTGCCGGACCGGCTGGCGTTCGATCCGACGTACGTGTCCTTCGCGGGGATGAGCCTCGGTCAGCTCGCCATGATCGTGTTCGGTGTGCTGGTCGTCTCCAACGAGTACAGCACCGGCATGATCCGGGTCTCGCTGGCCGCCGTACCGCAGCGCGCCACCTTCCTGTTCAGCAAGATCGCGGTGGCCACCGGGCTCGCCCTGGTGGTCGGCATCTGCACGAGTTTCGCCGCGTTCTTCCTCGGGCAGGCGATGCTCGGCCCGCACCAGGCGCGGATCGGCGACCCCGGTGTGCTGCGCGCGGTGCTCGGCGGCGGGCTGTACATGACGCTGATCGCGATGTTCTCCATGGGCGTCGCCGCGATGCTGCGCTCGCCGATGCTGTCGCTCGGCACCCTGATGCCGTTCTTCTTCCTGATCTCCAACATCCTCGGCAGTGTGGACGCCACGAAGAAGATCGGCCGGTTCCTGCCGGACCAGGCGGGCAGCCGGATCATGCAGGTGGTGCCGAGGGCCGACGACGTACCGTACGGGCCCTGGGGCGGGCTCGGGATCATGGTGCTGTGGGTGATCGCCGCGCTGGCCGGCGGATACGTCCTCCTCCAGCGCAGGGACGCCCAGTAGACCATCCCGTCACGCAGCGTAGTCGTCTGACTTTACTCACTTTTGGGCGGAACCGTCAGCGCCTCGATATCCTCCTAACCCTTACGGGGGCGTGCGCCCCGCTGTCCTGAACCTTTCGATGGGTGCGGAGCATGATCGAGGCTGTCGGCCTGACCAAGCGCTACGGCGACAAGACCGCCGTGTACAACCTTTCCTTCCAGGTGCGGCCCGGCGCCGTCACCGGCTTCCTCGGGCCGAACGGCTCGGGCAAGTCGACGACGATGCGGATGATCCTCGGGCTGGACAACCCGACGGCCGGGTCGGTGACGATCGGCGGCTACCCCTACCGCAAGCTGCCCAACGCCCCCCGCCAGGTCGGCGCGCTGCTCGACGCCAAGGCCGTGCACGGCGGCCGCAGTGCCCGCAACCACCTGCTGAGCCTCGCCCAGCTGTCGGGCATCCCGGCCCGGCGCGTGGACGAGGTGCTGGGCGTGGTCGGCCTGCAGGACGTGGCGAAGAAACGATCCAAGGGCTTCTCGCTCGGCATGGGCCAGCGTCTCGGCATCGCCGCCGCGCTGCTCGGCGACCCGCAGGTGCTGCTGTTCGACGAGCCGGTCAACGGCCTCGACCCCGAGGGCATCCTCTGGGTCCGCAACCTGATGAAGGCGCTCGCGGCCGAGGGCCGTACGGTCTTCGTGTCCTCGCACCTGATGAGCGAGATGGCGCTGACCGCCGACCACCTCATCGTGATCGGGCGCGGCCAGCTGCTCGCCGACATGAGCGTGAAGGACTTCATTTCGGCCAACTCCGCCGACTTCGCGCGCGTGCGCACCCCGGACACCGAGCCGCAGCTGCGCGAGAAGCTCGGCAGCGCGCTCGCCGAGGCGGGCGGCCACGTCCTGCCGGAACAGGACGGCGCGCTGCGGGTGACCGGGCTGCCGCTGCCCCGGATCTCCGACGTCGCGCACGAGGCGGGCGTCCGGCTGTGGGAGCTGTCCCCGCACCAGGCCTCGCTGGAGGAGGCGTACATGCGGATGACGCAGGGCGCGGTGGACTACCGCTCGACCGTCGACCAGAGAGCAGGCCTGCAGCAGCCCCTGCCGCCCGGCGCCCAGCCGCCCGTGCCGGTGCCCGGCCAGGGCCAGCCCGACTGGTACGCCCCGCCGCCGCCCCAGCAGGGCGGCCAGCCGTTCGCGATGCCGGCCACCGGTCCCTACGACGGCGCCCAGGCGCCCGTCTACGGCGCCCCCGGCACCCCGGGCGCCGCCGCCCCCAACCCGTACGCCCAGCAGGCCCCCCAGGCCCCGCACGCGCAGCAGCAGGCTCCTCAGGCCCCGCAAGGGCATCCGGCCGCTCCGGCCGCCGTGGCTCCGCCCGCACCCCACCAGGCGCCCACAGCCACTCCCCCGGCCGCCGTACCCGCTCCCGCTCCCGCTCCCGCCGACCTGACCAAGCCCGAGGACGCCCGATGAGCACCCACCAGCCCCCGATGCCGCAGGCCCCCGCACCCGCGCCCGGCGGGTCGTACCCCGGTTACACCTCGCCGATCCCGGTCGTGCGCACCCACCTCGGGCATGCGCTGGCCTCCGAGTGGACGAAGATCAAGTCGGTGCGGTCGACGATGTGGACGCTCGGCGTCTTCGTCGTGCTCGTCTTCGGCATCGGCCTGATGTTCGCCTCGGTGGTCAGCGCCCACTCAGGGTCGGACAGCCTGTCGGGCCAGACCCCGATCCAGCTCGGCTTCTTCGGCCTGCTCCTCGGCAGCATGTGCATCATCACGCTCGGCGTGCTGACCACGGCCTCGGAGTACGGCACCGGCATGATCCGTACGACGATGACCGCGTGCCCGAGCCGGGCCCGGGTGCTCGCCGCCAAGGCGATCGTGTTCTTCGCCGTCGCCTTCGCCGTCACCCTGGTCACGTCCGGCCTCGTGGCCATGATGCAGGCGTCCATGCTCGAAGGCGTCGGCGGTGCCAGGACCCCCTCCGGCGGCGAATGGCTCAAGGCGACCGTCGGGATCAGCCTCTACATCGCGCTGCTCGGGCTGTTCTCGCTGATCATCGGCTCGATCATCCGGCACTCGGCGGGCGCCATCACCATCATGATCGGCGCGGTGCTGGCCCCGCTGGTGATCGCGCTGTTCATGGCCACGCAGTCGCTGGAGAAGGTGCGCCAGTGGCTCCTGGAGTACTCGATCCCCAGCCAGATGAGCGTCTTCTACGACAACTCCCTGAGCCGCTCCGGCCCCACGGGCTGGGACCCGCTGTGGATCATGCTGGGTCTGTCGGCGGCCGCGTTCGCCGGTGCCTACGCGCTGCTGCAGAAGCGGGATGTGTAGCTCAAGGACTTCGGCCGGCTCGGG
Source organism: Streptomyces roseochromogenus subsp. oscitans DS 12.976 (assembly GCF_000497445.1). NCBI lineage: Bacteria > Bacillati > Actinomycetota > Actinomycetes > Kitasatosporales > Streptomycetaceae > Streptomyces > Streptomyces roseochromogenus. The sequence goes on from NZ_CM002285.1 coordinate 2,950,960, forward strand.
AACTACGGCCGCAGAACTACGGCCGGCTCTAGAACTTCGGCGCGTTACGGGACCGCTGCACCCGCGTGGTGCGGCGGTCCTTCGCGTTCCAGCAGGACTTGTGCCAGTGGCGGCGGTCGTCGACGCCCGCGAACTCCGGCCAAGCCACCACGTGCGGGACACCGGAGGGGATCAGCTGGTCGCAGCCCGGGCAGCGGTACGTCTTGCCCTCGGCGCTCGCCCCGGCGACATGGCGCACGCTCCACTCCTCGCCCTGCCAGCTCTCGGTCGACTGCCAGCCGCCGTATCGGCCGGCGGGGTCGTCCTCGGCGCTCCGGCCCGATGATCCGGCTGCCTTCGGTCGGTTGCGACGCGGGGACACGGGACACCTCTCGGGGCTATACAGGAAGCAGGGGCTGCATCCAGCCTACGCGCCGCCGAGTGGGGTACGCGTACGGAACCAACCAGTACAAGTCCCCCTCCGGGACCAGCCATTCTGCAGACAATCGGCAAATCTCTCCGCCAGGCCGTGTCCTGGGCACGTGTCAGACGGTTATGCCGGGTGGGGGAGCTCCGGGTCGGAGCCGAGGAAGCAGGAAAAACACCATGTACGTAGGAAGTTTTGTGCTGGGCGCCCAGTTCCCGGGCCAGGGCCCCGGGGAGGCCCTGCACCGGGCGGTGCGCTCGGCGGAGGTCGCCGAGGAGGCCGGGCTGGACTCCGTGTGGCTGGCCGAGCACCACTTCGTGCCGTACGGCACATGCCCGTCCGCGGTCACCCTGGCCGCGTTACTGCTCGGCCGTACCCGCCGCATCCGCGTCGGCACGGCGGTCAGCGTACTGCCCACCGCCCACCCGGTCGCCCTCGGCGAACAGGCCGCGCTGCTGCACCTGACGAGCGGCGGACGGTTCACGCTGGGCGTGGGCCGCGGCGGCCCCTGGGTGGACCTGGAGGTCTTCGGCACGGGCCTCGCGGCGTACGAACAGGCATTCCCGGAGTCGCTCGATCTGCTGCTGCGCTGGCTGCGCGAGCCGTCCGTGGCAGCCGACGGCGAGCGGTTCTCCTTCCGTGAGGTGCCGGTCGTACCCCGCCCCTCGGAGGCGCTGACGGAGACCCCGGGGCCCGAGGTCGTCGTCGCCTGCACTTCCCCGGCGAGCGTACGGCTGGCCGCCGAGCGCGGGCTGCCGATGCTGCTCGGCATGCACGTCGGGGACGAGGAGAAGGCCGAGATGGTCGCCCTGTGGCGGCACTGCGCCCGCACCGCCGGCCGGCCGGCCGAGGAGATCGCGGGTGCCGCGCATGTCTCGGCCGGCGTGTGCCAGCTCGCGGACCGGCGCACGGACGCGGCGGAGACCCTGCTGAAGGCGATGCCGGGCTGGCTGAAGCAGGGCCTGGAGGCGCATGTGACGGTCGACGGCCGGGCGCGCGCCATGCGCGATCCGTACGCCTACACCGAACTGCTCTGCGGCCTGCACCCGGTCGGCACCCCACGGCTCGCCGTCGACCGGCTCGCGGCCACCTCCGAGCGCACCGGCATCTCCCGCTTCGCCCTCCTGGTGGAGGGCTCGGGCGACCTCGCCGCGACGGAGGAGAACCTACGGCGCCTCGGCACCGAGGTGCTGCCCCAGCTGCGCTGAGCGCACCCACAACTCCCGGGCCGCCTAGTAGTGCTTGCCGCCCCTGTGGTGGATGCACCTCCCGCGGGTGGAGCGGCAAGCGAGCGGCTCACTGGCCTCCCCTACGGTCAGCAGTCCCGAAGCTCCGGCGACTGGTTCAGCAGCTGGCTGCGCACCGAGGTGAAGCGGGCCAGCGTCTCGTCCGCCGAGGAGTCCGGCGGGAACACCGCCACCCGGTGGCAGTTCTGGAAGGCCAGCCGCACACCGAAGTGCCGCTGCAGGGCGCCACGGATGGCGTCACTCGCGAGCGCGCGCAGCAGCTGACCGCGTGCCTGCTCGTCCGGCGGGGGCGTCTGGTTGTCGGCGAACGCTCCGCCGTCGACCTTCAGCTGGGCCACCAGGGAGCTGATCATCTCCCACGCGTAAGGCAGGGAGGTCCGGACGCAGTCGACGAATGCTGCTTCGTCGACCTCGCCTCGCTCGGCCTGTTCGAGTAGGGCCGGTGAGACGTCGAGCGACATGGGTTCTCCTCTCGCACCCCCGAAGAGCAGGGGTTGCCGGACAGGTCAGGGAGTTCGCGATATCGAACACGCTCAGTACATATGCGGCGACCTCCCGTTCCCTACGGTAGGCAACCGTCGGTGACCACACCAGCAGAATGCGTATATGGAACGGTCCCGTTACGGGCACAATCGGCCAGGGATGAACAAGAGTTTCCAGGGATAATTGGGGCGATCCACAGGGAGCGCGATGGGCGAATCGCGTGCACCGGCGCGCGTCGAGTAGCGTTGCCGACCATGCGTCTCGTCATTGCCCGATGCTCGGTCGACTACGCCGGCCGGCTCACCGCCCACCTGCCCTCGGCACCCCGCCTGATCCTGGTCAAGGCGGACGGCAGCGTCTCCATCCACGCCGACGACCGGGCCTACAAGCCCCTCAACTGGATGTCGCCGCCCTGCACGCTGAAGGAGGGGACCGGCGAGGACGAGGGCGTCTGGACCGTCATCAACAAGACGGGCGAGAAACTGATCATCACGATGGAGGAGATCCTCCACGATTCGTCGCACGAACTCGGCGTGGACCCGGGTCTGATCAAGGACGGCGTGGAAGCGCACCTGCAGGAGCTGCTCGCCGACCGCATCGAGACGCTCGGCGAGGGGTACACGCTCATCCGCCGCGAGTACATGACGGCCATCGGCCCGGTGGACATCCTGTGCCGGGACGCGGACGGCCAGACGGTCGCGGTCGAGATCAAGCGCCGGGGCGAGATCGACGGCGTGGAGCAACTCACCCGCTATCTGGAGCTGTTGAACCGCGACCCGCATCTGGCACCGGTCCGTGGCGTCTTCGCCGCGCAGGAGATCAAGCCCCAGGCCCGCGTCCTCGCCACCGACCGCGGCATCAACTGCCAGGTCCTCGACTACGACGCCCTCCGCGGCATCGAGGACGACAAACTCCGCTTGTTCTGAGCGGCGACCATTGATCTTTGTCCCGCCGCACGAGCCGGCGGCGGGACATGACCTAGATCACCGAGCCCGGAGACCGCGACGCGCTTCCCGAAGTCTGCGGCGTCGTAGGACCGGTTGCCGAGTTCGTCGTGGTCGGGGTCGTCGGGGTCGGGGTCGGCGTCGGTGTGGGGGTGTTGGTCGGGGTCGGGGTCGGCGTGCCCGTGGGCGGTGTCTTCGTCGGCGTCGGTGAACCCGGCTGGGTCGTATGGGACTTGGACGGCGTCGGAGACGTGTCTCCCCCGCCGCCCGTGCTCCGGGTGCCGCTCGGGTCGGCCGACGGCGTCGTGGCCGTCCCCGACGCCGTCGGGGCGTCCGTCGTGCCGTACGTACCGCCGGAGCCCGGATGCGCCGGGCGGCCGTGGCTCGGGACCGAACCGGTGCCCGCCGCCGGGTCCTTCTTCGGGTCCGCGCCGAGGCTGCCGTCGCCCGTGCCCTGGCTCGCCGACGGATTGACGTCGACCTTGCCGGACGGGTTCTTGTCCGCGTTCTCGTTGGACGTCATGCCGAGCGTGACGACCGTACCGAGCACGGCGGCGAGCAGCGCGCCGGAGCCGACCGCCACGAGGTTGCGGCGGGCCAGCTGCCTCAGGCCCGCGCCGCGCGTCGTGGCGGCAGGGAGCCGCTGGGTGACCAGGGGGTCGCCGAGGGGGACGTACGGCGGCGGCGCCGACTCCTCGTGCCGTATCTCCGGCGGCTCCTCCCCCGCCGTCGCCGCGATGCCGGGCACCTCGCCGGAGCGGTCGGCGACCAGCGCGAGGGCACGGCGCCCGGCGACGGTGCCCCGCTTGTCGGCGAGCGCGCCGCGCAGCCCGATGGACGCCTCCAACTCGGCGCGGGCCCGGTCGAGCTGACCCGCGCACAACGCGAGCACGCCCAACTCGTGGTGGAAATAGGCCTGTTCGTGTACCTCGCCGGAGAGCCGGGAGGCCTCCGCGCCGGAGCGCAGGGCCCGTTCCCAGGCGCTCCAGTGCAGCCCGGCCGCGAAGGCGGGCGCGGCCGTACGGGCGAGCCGGACGGCGTGACTCGTCTCCCCCTCAGCGGACGGAACGGTCTGCGGGACGATCGTGGCGAGCGCGGCCAGCACCGCGTCGGCCTCCGCGCACACCCGCTCGGGGGTGACCGAGGGATGCCCGGCCCACCAGGCGTAGTGGTCGGCGGCGGTCAGCGCCTGGGCGCCGGCGTCGTCTGCGTACCCGGCGGCCTCCAGCTGGGTCTGCACACCGGCCGCGAGGCGGTAGCGGGCGCCGACCGAGGAGACCAGTCCGCAGCCCGTCAGCTCGCCGAGGGCGGCGTCGGCGTGGGTGTCGCCGATCAGCGCCGGCAGATGCGCCTGGTGCGGCACCTCGCCGCCGAGGGCGACGGCGAAGCGCAGCGTGGCGCGGGCGGAGGCGCTGAGCCGGGAGGCGAGCAGCGGGGCGGGTGCGGCGGCCTCGCCGAGGGAGGGCAGCGGGGCCTCGTCCGCCGGCTCCAGGGCCGGCTCGGCCGGTTCGCGTACGTCCTCGAAGACGCCGTACTCGTCCACGGCCCCCGTGTCGGCCCGCAGTTCGTCCCGCTGCCGTAGCAGGGCGCCGGCCTGGACGAAGCGCAGCGGCAGTCCCTCGGACTCGAACCACAGGTCGCCGGCCCAGTTGGCCTCCTCCTCGGTGAGGACCCGGCCGACGGTCCGCTCCAGGATCTCCACACCGGCGGCGCGGTCGAGACCGCCGAGGAAGACCTCCTCGACCGCGGACTCGGCAGACGGCGCGGGGACCTCGGGGGTGGCACCGATCAGGAACGCGCACTCGGGGGTGGCGTCGAGCAGTTCGTCGAGGGCGGAACCGCCGAACTCGATGTCGTCCAGGACGACGACCGCGCCGATCTCGCGGACGAGCGCGCGCAACTCGTCCGGTTCCGGGCGGTGGTGCGGGGCGTCGTAGACGGCGTGGAAGAGGTCGGCCAGGAGGTCGGCGGTGGTGCGGTGGAAGCCGGTGAGCCGGACCACGCCGTCAGGGGCGAGGTCCAGGCAGTCCTCGGCGACGAGGTCCAGCAGGGCGGTGCGGCCGGAGCCGCCGGGGCCGGTGAGCCGGACGGTGCGGCCGCGGGCCAGCAGCCGGACCAGGCGCTCGCGTTCGTCCTGCCGCTCCAGCAGAG
>NZ_CM002285.1:2956832-2984885 GCF_000497445.1 Streptomyces roseochromogenus subsp. oscitans DS 12.976
GCGCTTGCGGGGCCTTTCCGGCCGCTGGGCCGGCGGGCAGGGCTCGATCTCGCTGCCGTCGACGGGGTTGACGGTCAGCAGCAGGTCGCCGGTCACAAGTTGCGCCGTACGGGCGAGCGCGGGCGTGCTCTGACCGAAGTCGGAGGTGAGGGATTCCCGGGGCGGGCGGCGGCTGTGCGCCTGGCCGTGCTCCTCGGGTCCCGGGTTGATCGGGTCCAAGGGTTCCATGCGTTCCATGGGTTCAGCCCCCCAAAGCGTTGTGTGCCCGTGATTCCGGCCCCTCCCGGCCTTGTCGCACACCGCGCTGTCGCTACTGGTCCGGGCCCGCTCGGTCGAGGGTTGCGAGGCGGCGGGCGACCGAACCCTAAACCTTCGCTCAGTATCTCCGACAGGGCGGGGTGCCACGCGGTCCGAGACGTCACAGTCCGGTGAGGATTGCCCCCGACGTGCGCTTCGACGGCTGCGCCCGGTTCTCCCCCGTCGCGCGTGTCCCCTGGGCCCTGGCAGGCCCTGGCTCACCGCCCGAGCGTTCGCCGGGTCAGGCCCGGGGCAGCGGTTCGACCCCGATGCCGCCCTCGATGGCGAGGATGCGGTGCAGCCGGGTGGCCACCAGCAGGCGCTGCATCTGCGGCGGGACGCCGCGCAGCACCAGACGGCGACCGCAGCGGCCGGCCCGCCGATGGGCACCCATGATCACCCCGAGTCCGGTGGCGTCCCAGGAGTCCAGTTCGGACAGGTCGAGCACCAGGTCGCCGACTCCGGTGTCGACGGCCGAGTGCAGGGCCGTACGGGCGTCCGCCGCGCTGCGGACGTCGAGGCGGCCCCCGACGACCAGCTCGGCATGGTCGCCCCTGATGTGCATATGCGCTCCCCGTTGAATGCGGTTGGCGTACTCGGTGACGATGGTGACGGTGCTGTGCACCGTCTGACTGCGTGAGTGGTGGTGCGGTTGCTGCTTGTAAGCGAACCGATACCGAATTCACCCCGGGGAGTGATGTTCCCGGGGTGAATGTCCGGCATGTGTGCGTACGGGTGGTTCTCGCTAGGGCGTGCTGATGGTTTTCGGTACGGCGTACTGACGGATCTCAGTACGTGTAAAAGCCCTGCCCGCTCTTGCGGCCGATGTCACCGGCGTCCACCATCCGGCGCATCAGCTCCGGCGGCGCGAACTTCTCGTCCTGGCACTCGGTGTAGATGTTGCCGGTGGCGTGCAGCAGGATGTCGACGCCGGTGAGGTCGGCGGTGGCGAGCGGGCCCATGGCGTGGCCGAAGCCCAGCTTGCAGGCGAGGTCGATGTCCTCGGCGGTGGCGACACCGGACTCGTAGAGCTTGGTCGCCTCCACCACGAGGGCGGAGATCAGCCGGGTGGTCACGAAGCCGGCCACGTCCCGGTTGACGACGATGCAGGTCTTGCCGACGGACTCGGCGAACTCCCGTGCGGTGGCGAGGGTTTCGTCGCTCGTCTTGTAGCCGCGGACCAGCTCGACGAGCTGCATCATCGGCACCGGCGAGAAGAAGTGGACGCCGACGACCCGCTCGGGGTGCTCGGTGGCGGCCGCGATCTTGGTGATCGGGATGGCGGAGGTGTTGGAGGCGAGCACGGTGTCCGGGCGCACGAGCTTGTCGAGCGCCCGGAAGATCTCGTGCTTCACTTCCAGCTTCTCGAAGACGGCCTCCACGACGATGTCCGCGTCGGCGGCGGCGTCCAGATCGGTGGTCGCGGCGATACGGGCCAGGGCGGTGTCGGCGTCGTGCGCCTCCATCTTCCCCTTGCTCACGAACTTGTCGTACGAGGCCTTGATGCCGTCGGTGCCACGCTTCAGTGCCTCGTCGGTGACGTCGCGCAGGACGACGTCCCAGCCCGCCTGCGCGGCGACCTGAGCGATCCCGGCCCCCATGAGACCGGCCCCGATGACGGCAAGCTTCCGTGCCACTGACGACTCCCTCGAACGCGCTCCAAGTCTGCTTCTCCGGCGGACCATAGCGCTCCGGGAGCGCTGTGTGAGGGGTTAGTAACGCGTGTCACGGTCTCAGCGCGTGAGACAACGGTCACGTCTCGATGAACGGACTTGGCGGTCCCCCCGCCGGCTGATCCGGCGGGATTCCGGCGGCTCCGGCCGGAGCGCCAATTCCTTGCGGATTCCTGCTGTTCGGCGCCTCTTGGACCGGCTGACGCCACACGCAGGCGCGCTCAGGCCGCTCCCCGCACGGCATAGTTCAGGACCCGTTCGCTCAACAGGTCCTCCATGTCGTCGAGGAGGGCGAGTACCTCTCGGGATACTTCGCGCGGTTCGCGGCCCTTGACCATCTCGCGCCCGATGACCGCGACGATCGTGCTGTGGATCCAGCCGATCTGACCGGCCATCAGATGAGGCAGTTCGTCGCCGTCGGCCGCGCCGGTCTCCTCGCGCAGGGCCTGTTCCAAGTTGGCCTGGACCTCCTGGGCGATGGCCCAGAGGCGGGAGCGCAGGGCGGGGGCCTCCTCGATGACCTTCATGAAGGCCGCGTAGCCGGGCAGCAGGCCGACCCGGGGGGATACCGCCTCGACCTCCTCGCGCAGCTCGCGCAGGACGGCGACGGCGGCCGACTCACCCTCGGGCCGGCCCCGGACCCAGCGGGCGAGGCGGTCGATCATGCCGGCGGAGCGGTCGAAGAAGAGGTCTTCCTTGGCCGGGAAGTAGTTGTAGACGGTGTTGACGGAGACGTTCGCCGCCTCGGCGATCTCCGCGACCGCCACCGCGTCGAAGCCGCGTTCGATGAACAGCCCCGTGGCGACATCCGAGATGTACTGCCTGGTCTGCCGCTTCTTCCGCTCCCTGAGCCCCTCTGCCATGCCCGCATCCTAACTTCGCTGGATCCGATGAAAACTTGACCTCTAGGAAAACTTGGTGTCATTGCAAAATTTCAGTGACTCTGTTTTTCTGTGGACATGGCAGCAGTCATCAGCGCGGCGGGACTCGCCCGCACCTTCCAGACCAAGGCCGGGCCCGTGGCGGCCGTGCGCGGCATCGACCTCGCCGTCCGGGAGGGCGAGATCCTCGGCTTCCTCGGACCCAACGGCGCCGGCAAGACGACGACCCTGCGGATGCTCACCACCCTGCTGAAGCCGACCGGCGGCGCAGCCACCGTCGCCGGGCACGATCTGGCGGCGGATCCGGCCGGGGTGCGCGCGGCGAGCGGATACGTCGCCCAGTCCGGCGGCGTCGACCCTCAGATCACCGTGCGGGAGGAACTGGTCACCCAGGGCCGGATGTACCGCCTGCCCAAGGCCGAGGCGGTGGCGCGAGCGGAGGAGCTGGCGCGGGAGCTGGATCTCACCGGCTTCCTCGACCGCAAGGCCGGCGCCCTCTCCGGCGGGCAGAGGCGCCGGCTGGACATCGCGATGGCGCTCACCCACCGGCCGAAGGTGCTGTTCCTGGACGAGCCGACGACCGGGCTCGACCCGGGCAGCCGTGCCGACCTGTGGGAGCTGGTCCGCCGGCTGCGCGACGAGCGCGGTACGACCGTCTTCCTGACGACCCACTACCTGGACGAGGCCGACGCCCTCGCCGACCGCCTGGTGATCGTCGACCGGGGCACGGTCGCCGCCGAGGGCACACCGGGCGCCCTCAAGCTGAAGCACGGCGGCTCGCTCGACGCCACCCTCCAGGACACCTTCCTCGCCATCACCGGCCGCGGGCCCTCCCCCAGTCTCGAACAGGCTCGACCGGGGGGACCCCCATCGGCCGACGCCGCCACCCTCGCCGTATAAGCCGTTAAGGACCGTACACATGCTGCTTCACGACACGGCCCTCATCTACGGCCGCTATCTCCGCCAGTCCCTGCGCTCCCGCTTCGCGCTGCTCTTCGGCGTGCTCACCCCCCTGCTCTACCTGCTCTTCTTCGGGCCGCTGCTCACGCATCTCCCGCTGGGCGGCAGCGGCAGCTCCTGGCAGGTTCTGGTCCCCGGCCTGCTGCTCCAACTCGGCCTGTTCGGCGCCCTGTTCGCCGGGTTCACGGTGATCATCGAGAAGGGGCAGGGGGTGGTGGAACGGATGCGCGTGACCCCGGTCAGCCGGCTCGCCCTCCTCCTCGGCCGGGTGCTGCGTGACGCCACGGTCTTCGTCTTCCAGGCGGTGCTGCTGGTGCTGGCCGCGCTGGTGATGGGCCTGCGCGCGCCGCTCGCGGGCATCCTGATCGGCTTCGCGTTCGTCGCCCTGCTCACGCTCTCGCTGGCCTCGCTGTCGTACGCGCTCGGCATGAAGGTCCGCACCCCGCAGGAGTTCGGCCCGCTGATCAACATGGTGTCGATGCCGTCGATGCTGCTGTCCGGCCTGATGCTCCCGATGACCCTCGCGCCCGCCTGGTTGAACGCCCTCTCGCACTTCGTGCCGTTCCGCTACCTGGTGGACGCGGTGCGCGACGCCTACGTCGGCCACTACGCCACCGCCCATATGCTCTACGGCGCCCTCGTCGCCGTCGGCTTCGCGGCGCTGGCGGTGACGGTGGGCACACGAGTGTTCCGGACGGCCGGAGCGTAACTAGGCTGGCCATATGGTCAATCTGACGCGCATCTACACCAGGACCGGCGACAAGGGCACCACCGCGCTCGGTGACATGAGCCGAGTCGCCAAGACCGACCTCCGGATCTCGGCCTACGCCGACGCCAACGAGGCCAACGCGGTGATCGGCACCGCGATCGCGCTGGGCGGGCTGGACGCGGAGGTCGTCAAGGTCCTCACGCGCGTCCAGAACGACCTGTTCGACGTGGGTGCGGACCTGTCCACGCCGGTGGCGGAGAACCCGGAGTACCCGCCGCTCAGGGTGGAGCAGTTCTACATCGACAAGCTGGAGGCGGACTGCGACCGCTTCAACGAACGGCTGGAGAAGCTCCGCTCCTTCATCCTGCCCGGCGGCACCCCCGGCGCGGCCCTCCTCCACCAGGCCTGCACGGTCGTGCGCCGCGCCGAACGCTCCACCTGGGCGGCCCTGGAGGTCCACGGCGACATCATGAACCCCCTCACGGCCACCTACCTCAACCGTCTCTCCGACCTGCTGTTCATCCTGGCCCGGACTGCGAACAAGGAGATGGGCGATGTCCTCTGGGTGCCAGGCGGGGAACGCGGGTGAAACCACCTCCCGGCCGGGGGACGTGTTGCGGGTACCCGGCGGGGAGCGTCAGCGCTCGCGCTTCGGAAAGAAGGTGTAGCTGCCGGCGATGATCACGTTGATGCCGATCAGCCACAGCATCCGCAGCTGCCACTGGCGCAGTGAACCGGTGTCGCCGGCGGAGCCGACGTACCAGATGGCGGACTGGAGCAGGGCGAGGGCGACCAGGGAGGCCAGGATCCAGCGGGCCGCGACTTTCCACTCGTGGACCGCGCGGGCCCTGCCGTAGCGCGGCGGCTTCACCGGGGGCGGGCCGCCGGCGAAGCGGTGGGCGGCCCGGGCGTCGGCCCACTTGATCGTCGAGTGGCCGAGCCCGACCGTGAAGCCGATGTAGACGGCGGCCAGGCCGTGCCGCCAGTCCGGGCGGGCGCCGTTCTTCAGGTCGATCGCGGTGACGACGAAGAGCACGACCTCCAGGAGCGGCTCGCACAGCAGCAGCGCCAGTCCGGTCCGGGGCATCCGCAGCCCGTACCGGAAGGTCAGTCCGGCCGCCAGCAGCACCCAGAACGCCACTTCGCAGGCGATGACCAAGCCGACGATCATGGTTCGCTCCCCTCGTTCACCCCTCCAGGGTCCCGGCGGCGAGGGTACGGATCGTCGTCGGTGCGGACGAAGTAGTCGTAAGCGAAAGTTGCAGTCCAGGACCCTGCCCGGGGATCAGGCGGGCCGGGCGCGGGCCGTGTTGGATGGACACATGACCCTCGCACTCCCGCGCCCCCACCGTGACGACGTGCGGATCGCCGTGGGCGGGCTGCTCGGCGGGGTGCTGCTGTGGCTGTTCGGGATCCATCCGCGCGTGCCCTCGGACCCGCTGGTGCAGTGGCACGCGCCCTGGGCCCCGCTGCTGCCGCTGGCGGCGACCGCCGCGTGCGAGTCGCTGCGCCGCATCCGGCCCCGCATCGGTCTGCTGATCGGCACGCTCGCGCTGACCCTGGACACGGTGACGCTGGGCAACGTCGTCACCCTCGTCATGTACACCGACCTGATGTACGCGGCCGTCCTGTACGGCAGCCCCGCCTCGGCCCGTCGTATCCCCTGGGTCACCGGGATGCTGACGGTGCTCGGCGGGGTCGTGCCTGCCACGATCTGGCGCGATCCGCAGGGGCTGCTGATCGGTGTGGGCATCGGTGTCGTCGCGTTCGCGCCCGCCGCGACCGGCTGGGTGGTGCGCAACCACCGTGACGCGGCCGAGGCCGCCCGGCTGCGCGCCGAACAGACGGCGCTGCTCGCCGAGATGGACCGCACCCAGGCGGTGACCGCCGAACGGGCCCGGACGGCACGGGAGTTGCACGACATGGTCGCCAACCATCTGTCCGCGATCGCGATCCACTCCACGGCCGCGCTGTCCCTCGACGATCCGCAGACCTCCCGGGACGCGCTGAGCGTGATCCGGGAGAACAGCGTGGCGGGGCTGGCCGAGATGCGGCGGCTGATCGGCATCCTGCGGGACAGCAGCGGCGATCTGGAACCGGCCGCGACACCGACGCTCGACGGCCTCTCCACCCTGGTCAAGGGCGCCCGCGCCAACGGCCTGGACGTCCGGCTCGACGCCGGGCACGGCCAGGTGCCGGCGCCGGTGGAGCTGGCCGCGTACCGGATCGTGCAGGAGTCGCTGACCAACGTGCTCAAGCACGCGGCGCCGGGACCCGTCCGGGTCACCCTGCGGCAGGCCGACAGCGCCCTGCGCATCGAGGTCACCAGCCCCTACCGGCCCGGCGACACCCCCCGCGCCCCCGGCTCGGGCTCGGGGCTGACCGGGATGCGGGAGCGGGCGACGCTGCTCGGCGGCGGCTTCACGGCCGGACCCGAGGCCGGCCTATGGGCCGTACGCGCCAGTCTTCCACTCGTCGAAGGAGCCTCCGCATGAACCGGCCCATCCAGGTTCTCGTCGCCGAGGACCAGTCCGCCGTGCGCGCCGGACTCGTCCTGATCCTGCGCAGCGCCCCCGACATCGAGGTGGTCGGCGAGGCGGCGGACGGCGAGCGGGCGGTGGAGCTGGCCCGGGAACTGCGGCCGGACCTCGTGCTGATGGACGTACAGATGCCGCGTCTCGACGGGGTGTCGGCGACCCGGCTGATCGTGGCGGAGCGGCTCGCGGATGTGCTCGTGCTGACCACCTTCGACCTGGACGAGTATGTGTTCGGGGCGCTGCGGGCGGGGGCGGCCGGGTTTCTGCTGAAGAACACCGAGGCGCGGGATCTGCTGGAGGCGGTGCGGACGGTGGGGCGTGGGGAGGGGATCGTCGCGCCGGCCGTGACCCGGCGGCTGATCGCCGAGTTCGCGGCCGGTCCGGTACGGGGGGCGAAGGGCGATCCGGCCGTCCTCGAGGGGCTGACCCGGCGCGAGCGGGAGGTGCTGTCCTGTGTCGGCCAGGGGCTGTCGAACGCCGAGATCGCCGGGCGGCTGCAGATGGCGGAGGGCACGGTGAAGACGCATGTGAGCCGGCTGCTGGCCAAGCTGGGGCTGCGCAGCCGGGTCCAGGCGGCCGTACTGGCCCAGGAGTTGGGGGTCTAGTCAGCCACGAGGCAGATTGGTCCAGACCTATTGACCCGTGGTCCAGACCTTTCTACTCTCACAGCACCGTGGGCGTGAAGGCTCAGTCATGCCCTTGACTCCCCAACATCCCCCATACCGAGGAGGCGCACATGCGCTTCAGACTCAGACACAGAGCCGCGGCGGGCTTCGCGACCCTGTTGCTCCCCCTGGCCGGCCTCGTCGGTCTCGCGAGCCCCGCACAGGCCGCGGCCACCGCGACGGCGAGCTTCACCAAGACCAGCGACTGGGGAACCGGCTTCGGTGGTCAGTGGACCATCAAGAACACCGGCACCGCCGGCATCAGTTCCTGGACCGTCGAGTGGGACTTCCCCTCCGGTACGTCCGTCACCTCCGCCTGGGACGCGGACGTGACCAGCTCCGGCACCCACTGGACCGCCAAGAACAAGTCCTACAACGGCAGCATCGCCCCCGGCGCCTCCGTCTCCTTCGGCTTCAACGGCGCGGGCCCCGGCTCGCCGTCCAACTGCAAGCTGAACGGCGGCAGTTGCGACGGCACGACGGTCCCCGGTGACAACCCGCCGAGCGCGCCCGGCACGCCCACCGCCTCCGGCATCACCGACACCTCGGTCAAGCTCGGCTGGGGCGCGGCCACCGACGACAAGGGCGTGAAGAACTACGACGTCCTGCGCGACGGCAAGGTTGTCTCCACCGTCACCACCACGTCGTACACGGACACCGGCCTGACCGCCGGCACCGACTACTCCTACACCGTGCAGGCCCGCGACACCGCCGACCAGACCGGCCCGGTCAGCGGCGCGGTCAAGGTGCACACCACCGGCGGCACCACCACTCCCCCGCCCACCGGCGACAAGGTCAAGCTCGGCTACTTCACCGAGTGGGGCATCTACGGCCGCAACTACAACGTCAAGAACCTGGTGACGTCCGGCTCGGCGGCGAAGATCACGCACATCAACTACGCCTTCGGCAACGTGACCAACGGCCAGTGCGCGATCGGCGACTCCTACGCCGACTACGACAAGGCCTTCACCGCCGACCAGTCGGTGAGCGGCGTCGCCGACACCTGGGACCAGCCGCTGCGCGGCAACTTCAACCAGCTGCGCGAACTGAAGGCCAAGTACCCGAACCTCAAGGTGCTGTGGTCCTTCGGCGGGTGGACCTGGTCCGGCGGGTTCGCGCAGGCGGCCGCCAACCCATCCGCGTTCGCCGACTCCTGCTACAACCTGGTCGAGGACCCGCGCTGGGCCGATGTCTTCGACGGCATCGACATCGACTGGGAGTACCCGAACGCCTGCGGTCTGTCCTGCGACACCAGCGGGGCGGCGGCCTTCAAGAACGTGCTGGCCGCGCTGCGCGCCAAGTTCGGTGCGAGCAAGCTGGTCACCGCCGCGGTCACCGCCGACGGCTCCTCCGGCGGCAAGATCGAGGCGGCGGACTACGCGGGCGCCGCCCAGTACGCCGACTGGTACAACGTGATGTCGTACGACTTCTTCGGCGCCTGGGACGCCCAGGGCCCGACGGCCCCGCACTCCCCGCTCACCTCGTACTCGGGCATCCCGAAGGCCGGGTTCGACACGGCCGACGCGATCGCCAAGTACAAGTCCATCGGGGTGCCCGCGTCCAAGCTGCTCATCGGCATCGGGCTCTACGGCCGCGGCTGGACGGGCGTCACCCAGGACGCCCCGGGCGGTACGGCCACGGGACCCGCGGCCGGCACCTATGAGCAGGGCATCGAGGACTACAAGGTGCTCAAGACGTCCTGCCCGGTGACCGGCACCATCGCGGGCACCGCGTACGCGCACTGCGGCAGCAACTGGTGGTCGTACGACACCCCGTCGACGATCGCCGGGAAGATGAGCTGGGCCAAGTCCCAGGGTCTCGGCGGTGCGTTCTTCTGGGAGTTCAGCGGCGACACCAGCGACGGTGAGCTGGTGAACGCCATCAGCAGCAATCTGTAATACCTGTAAGTGTCCTAAGCGACGTTGACGCTCCCCCAGACTTCGTCCGGGGGGACCCCCACCCAGCGAGTGAATGTGGCTACGCCACATTCACTCGCTGTCCAGGCGGGGCTGCCTCCAGCCACGCGAGGAATCCGGTCAGCGCGTCTTCGCTCATGGCGAGTTCGAGGCGCGTGCCCCGGTGCGTACAGGCGAGGACCACCGCGTCGGAGAGCAGCGCCAGTTCCTCCTCGCCCTCGGGCAGCCGGCGGCCGGCCACCTCGATCCGCGCGCGCTCCAGGGTGCGGCGGGGGCGGGGGGCGTAGGAGAAGACGCGGTACCACTCGATGCGGTCGCCGTTGTAGCGGGCGACGCCATAGCTCCAGCCCTTGCCGCCCGCGTCCGGTTTCTCGGCCACGTCCCAGCGCAGGGAACAGTCGAAGGTACCGCCGGAGCGCTGGATGAGTCTGCGGCGCAGCCCGAACAGGAACAGCCCCACCACCACGAGCGCGACCACGATCCCGCACACAGTCAGAGCGAGGACCATCGGCACCGACCTCCTCGTCTCCCACGTAGTGGAACTGCTTCTGTCACTGAGTAATGAAACCGGAAAAACACCCACATCTGCCTCAGCCGCGACCGGCACCGGATTGCTCCGGGCCGGCCGCGGCTGAGTGACGTCATACGGCGGCTTGCTGTGGGCTCAGCGGGCCGCCGCCGCGCGCAGGCGGACGTCTGCGCGGCGCTCGGCGGCGGCGTCGCCCTCCGCCTTCGCGCGCTCCAGCTCCCGCTCCGTGCGCTGGACATCGATCTCATCCGACAGCTCGGCGATCTCGGCCAGCAGGGACAGCTTGTTGTCGGCGAACGAGATGAAACCGCCGTGCACCGCGGCGACGACCGTTCCACCTTCACTCGTACGGATGGTCACCGGGCCCGACTCCAGCACACCGAGCAGCGGCTGGTGACCGGGCATGACGCCGATGTCGCCGGACGTGGTGCGCGCGACGACCAGGGTGGCCTCGCCGGACCAGACCTGGCGGTCGGCAGCGACCAGCTCGACGTGCAGCTCAGCAGCCAAGGGTGGCTCCTCGGGTCACCACCCGGCGGTTGTGCCGGGTGTTGGGGTCAATTCTAGTGGGCGTGGAGAGAGGGGCTGGACGCACCCCGCAGGGGATGGGCCCGCGCCCCTCTCACGAACTCAGGGAGTTCAGGAGACGCCCAGCTCCTTGGCGTTGGCCTTGAGGTCCTCCAGGCCACCGCACATGAAGAACGCCTGCTCCGGGAAGTGGTCGAACTCGCCGTCGCAGATCGCGTTGAACGCCGTGATCGTCTCGTCCAGCGGGACGTCCGAACCGTCCACGCCGGTGAACTGCTTGGCGACGTGGGTGTTCTGGGACAGGAAGCGCTCCACACGACGGGCACGGTGGACGACGAGCTTGTCCTCCTCGCCCAGCTCGTCGATACCGAGGATCGCGATGATGTCCTGCAGGTCCTTGTACTTCTGCAGGATGTTCTTCACGCGCATGGCCGCGTTGTAGTGGTCCTGCGCGATGTAGCGCGGGTCCAGGATCCGGGACGTGGAGTCCAGCGGGTCCACGGCCGGGTAGATACCCTTCTCGGAGATCGGACGGGAGAGAACCGTCGTCGCGTCGAGGTGGGCGAAGGTGGTCGCCGGGGCCGGGTCGGTCAGGTCGTCGGCGGGGACGTAGATCGCCTGCATCGAGGTGATCGAGTGACCGCGGGTCGAGGTGATGCGCTCCTGGAGGAGGCCCATCTCGTCGGCCAGGTTCGGCTGGTAACCCACCGCGGACGGCATACGGCCGAGCAGCGTGGAGACCTCGGAACCGGCCTGCGTGAAGCGGAAGATGTTGTCGATGAAGAACAGCACGTCCTGCTTCTGGACGTCACGGAAGTACTCGGCCATGGTGAGGCCGGCCAGCGCGACGCGCAGACGGGTGCCCGGGGGCTCGTCCATCTGACCGAAGACCAGCGCGGTCTTGTCGATGACGCCCGAGTCGGACATCTCCTCGATCAGGTCGTTGCCCTCACGGGTGCGCTCACCGACACCGGCGAACACGGAGACACCGTCGTGGTTGTTGGCGACACGGTAGATCATCTCCTGGATGAGCACCGTCTTGCCGACGCCGGCGCCGCCGAACAGGCCGATCTTGCCGCCCTTGACGTACGGGGTGAGCAGGTCGATGACCTTGACGCCCGTCTCGAACATCTCGGTCTTGGACTCGAGCTCGTCGAAGTTCGGGGCCTTGCGGTGGATCGGCCAGCGCTCGCCGTCGTAGGACTCGTCGACGTTCAGCACCTCACCGAGGGTGTTGAACACCTTGCCCTTGGTGAAGTCGCCGACGGGGACGGAGATGGCCGCGCCCGTGTCGGTGACCGGGGCCTGGCGGACCAGACCGTCGGTCGGCTGCATGGAGATGGTGCGGACCAGGCCGTCACCCAGGTGCTGGGCGACCTCCAGGGTCAGCGTCTTCTTCTCGCCCGCGTTCGCCGGGTCGGAGACCTCGACGTGAAGGGCGTTGTAGATGTCCGGCATCGCGTCGACGGGGAACTCCACGTCGACGACCGGGCCGATGACCCGGGCGACGCGGCCCGTAGCCGTCGCGGTCTCAACAGTGGTGGTCATTTATCGGTCACTCCCCGCGGTCGCGTCGGCCAGGGCGCTCGCGCCACCGACGATCTCGCTGATTTCCTGGGTGATTTCGGCCTGGCGGGCCGCGTTGGCAAGACGGGTGAGGTTGTTGATCAGCTCGCCCGCGTTGTCGGTGGCCGACTTCATCGCGCGCCGCGTGGCGGCGTGCTTCGAAGCGGCCGACTGGAGCAGCGCGTTGTAGATACGGCTTTCCACATAGCGCGGCAGCAGGGCGTCGAGGACGTCCTCCGCCGAGGGCTCGAAGTCGTACAGCGGGAGGATCTCCCCCTTGGGGTGAGCCTCCTCGGCGACCTCTTCGAGGCGAAGCGGCAGCAGCCGGGCGTCCAGCGCCGTCTGCGTCATCATCGAGACGAACTCGGTGAAGACGATGTGGAGTTCATCCACACCACCCTCGGCCGTCTCCTTCTCGATGGCCTCGATCAGGGGCGCCGCGACCTTCTTGGCGTCCGCGTACGTCGGCTCGTCCGTGAAGCCCGTGAACGACTCCGCGATCTTGCGCTCGCGGAAGTTGTAGTGGGCGACACCGCGCCGGCCGACGATGTACGTGTCGACCTGCTTGCCCTCGCGCTCCAGGCGCTCGGTCAGCTGCTCCGCCGTCTTGATGGCGTTGGAGTTGAAGGCGCCGGCGAGGCCGCGGTCGCTCGTGAGGAGCAGAACCGCGGCACGGGCCGGGTTCTCCGCCTCCGTGGTGAGCGGGTGCTTGGTGTTCGAGCCGGTGCCGACCGCCGTGACCGCGCGCGTCAGCTCGGTCGCGTACGGCGTGGAGGCCGCCACCTTGCGCTGCGCCTTGACGACGCGCGAGGCGGCGATCATCTCCATCGCCTTCGTGATCTTCTTGGTCGCGCTGACGGATCGGATGCGACGCTTGTAGACCCGGAGCTGGGCTCCCATGAGTCAGGTCCCTTCCTTACGTCACTTGGCGGCAGCGGCAGGAACGTCCTCGCCGAGCAGCTTGCCGTCCGAGGTCTCGAACTGCTTCTTGAACTCGGCCACCGCGTCGTCGACCGCCTGGATCGTGTCGGACGACATCTTGGCGCCCTCCTTGATGGAGGTCATCAGGCCCTGGTGCTTCCGGTGCAGGAAGTCGATCAGTTCCTTCTCGAAGCGGCGGATGTCGGTGACCGGGACGTCGTCCATGCGGCCGTTGGTGCCGGCCCAGACGGAGACGACCTGGTCCTCGGTGGCCATCGGCTGGTACTGGTCCTGCTTCAGCAGCTCGACCATGCGCGAACCGCGCTCCAGCTGCGCCTTGGAGGCCGCGTCCAGGTCGGAACCGAAGGCGGCGAACGCCTCCAGCTCACGGAACTGGGCGAGGTCGACACGGAGGCGGCCGGAGACCTGGCGCATCGCCTTGTGCTGCGCGGAACCACCGACTCGGGAGACGGAGATACCGACGTTCAGCGCGGGACGCTGACCGGCGTTGAACAGGTCCGACTCCAGGAAGCACTGGCCGTCGGTGATGGAGATGACGTTGGTCGGGATGAACGCCGAGACGTCGTTGGCCTTGGTCTCGACGATCGGCAGACCGGTCATCGAGCCGGCACCCATGTCGTCGGAGAGCTTGGCGCAGCGCTCCAGCAGCCGGGAGTGCAGGTAGAAGACGTCACCCGGGTAGGCCTCACGGCCCGGTGGGCGGCGCAGCAGCAGCGACACGGCGCGGTAGGCGTCGGCCTGCTTCGACAGGTCGTCGAAGATGATGAGGACGTGCTTGCCCTCGTACATCCACTGCTGGCCGATGGCCGAACCGGTGTACGGCGCAAGGTACTTGAAGCCGGCCGGGTCGGACGCCGGGGCGGCGACGATGGTCGTGTACTCCAGGGCGCCGTTCTCCTCCAGCGCGCGGCGCACGCCGGCGATGGTGGAGCCCTTCTGGCCGATGGCGACGTAGATGCAGCGGACCTGCTTCTTCGGGTCGCCCGAGCGCCAGTTGTCGCGCTGGTTGATGATCGTGTCGACGGCCAGGGCGGTCTTGCCGGTCTGGCGGTCACCGATGATCAGCTGACGCTGACCACGGCCGATCGGGGTCATCGCGTCGACGGCCTTGTAGCCGGTCTCCATCGGCTCGTGCACCGACTTGCGCTGCATGACCGTGGGGGCCTGCAGCTCCAGCGCACGGCGGCCGGACGTCTCGATCTCGCCGAGGCCGTCGATCGGGTTGCCGAGCGGGTCGACGACACGGCCGAGGTAGCCCTCGCCGACCGCGACGGAGAGGACCTCACCGGTGCGCTGCACCGGCTGACCCTCCTCGATGCCGCTGAACTCACCGAGGACGATGGCACCGATCTCGCGCTCCTCGAGGTTGAGGGCGAGGCCGAGGGTGCCGTCCTCGAACTTCAGCAGTTCGTTGGCCATGGCCGAGGGCAGGCCCTCGACCTTCGCGATGCCGTCGCCGGCAAGGGTGACCGTACCGACCTCCTCGCGCGAGGCCGCGTCCGGCTTGTACGACTGGACGAAGTTCTCCAGCGCGTCCCGGATCTCCTCCGGCCGGATCGTGAGCTCCGCCATCTGGGTTCCCTGCTCTCCTTGTTGGGCCCGAAGTTTCACTTTGGGGGTCTGGGGGCGACCCCCAGGATTCTTCTGCACGGCCCAACCAGGGCCGTCCTAAGTACTACTGCTGTTCTCGAATACCGGGCGTCGCTCAGCTCGCCATGCGGCGGGCGGCGTCGTCCAGGCGGTCCGCGAGGGAGCCGTTGATGACCTCGTCACCGACCTGCACCCGGATACCGCCGACGACCTCGGGGTCCACGTCCAGGTTGAGGTGCATCCGGCGGCCGTAGAGCTTGGCGAGGGCGGCGCCGAGGCGCTGCTTCTGGCCGTCGCTCAGCGGTACCGCCGAGGTGACGACGGCGACCATACGGTCCCGGCGCTCGGCGGCCAGCTTGGACAGGGACTCCAGTCCCGCTTCCAGGCTACGTCCACGCGGCGCGGTCACAAGACGCGTCACCAGTCGCTCGGTGACGGGCTTGGCCCGGCCGCCGAGCAGCCGGTGCAGCAGCTCGGTCTTGGCCGCCGTACCCGCGGCGCGGTCGGTCAGCGCGGCGCGCAGCTCGGTGCTGGAGGAGACGATCCGGCCGAACCGGAACAGCTCGTCCTCGGCGTCGTCGAGGGTGCCCGTCTTCTCCGCGGCCGTGAGGTCGGCGGTGCTCGCCAGCTCCTCCAGCGCGTCCACCACGTCACGGGGCTGCGACCAGCGGGAGCGCGCCATCCCGGCCACCAGGTCGGCGGTGGACCCGCTGACCTGGGCGCCGATCAGACGCTGGACCAGTTCCGCCTTGGCCTCCGCGGGCTGCGCCGGGTCGGTGAGGACCCGGCGCAGGCCGGCCTCGCGGTCGAGCAGCGCGGTGACGGCCGCCAGCTCGTCCGCGAGCTGCCCGGCGTCCACGGACGTGGAGTCCGTCAGCGCGTCGAGACGCTCACGGGCGGCAGCCAGGGCCTCGCGGCTCGCTCCGTGCATGGCCGTCATCGAGTTGCCTCGGCCTTCTCCTCAAGCTCGTCGAGGAAGCGGTCGATCACACGGCTCTGGCGGGCGTGGTCCTCAAGGGACTCGCCGACGAGCTTGCCGGCCAGTTCGGTGGCGAGCTTGCCGACGTCCTGACGCAGCGAGGACGCGGCGACCTTGCGGTCGGCCTCGATCTGGGCGTGACCGGCGGCGACGATCTCCTCGCGCTGCCGCTGGCCCTCGGCCCGCATCTCGGCGATGAGCGCGGCACCCTGCTCCTGCGCCTCCTGGCGCAGGCGCGCGGCCTCGTGCCGGGCCTCGGCGAGCTGGGCCTTGTACTGCTCAAGGACGCTCTGGGCCTCGACCTTCATGGCGTCGGCCTCTTCGATACCGCCTTCGATCGCCGCTCGGCGCTCCTCCAGAACCTTGTTGATGTTCGGAAGCAGCTTCTTCCAGAAGAAGAAGAACACGATGGCGAAGGCGATGGTGCCGACGAGCAGCTCGGGACCGGCCGGGACGAGCGGGTTCTGCTCGGTCTCCTCGGCCGCCAGCTGTGCCAGGTTGGCGATCACATCAGTGCCTTTCGTCGATTCGTGTCGGGTAAGGAGTGATTACTTACCGAACACGAACGGCATAACGATGCCGATGAGGGCGAGCGCCTCACAGAAGGCGAAGCCCAGGATCTGGTTGGCGCGGATCAGACCGGCGGCCTCGGGCTGGCGGGCCAGGGCCTGGGTGCCGTTACCGAAGATGATGCCGACGCCGATGCCAGGGCCGATCGCAGCGAGGCCGTAGCCGATCGAGCCGACGGAGCCGTGAACACCAGCGGTGGCGGCGAGGGTCTCAAGAGCAGCGGACATGCCGGTTCTTCCTTCTCTTTCATGGACCGGTGGGGGTTGGCCACCGGACGTCTGGGGGTTGGCGGGGGTGGTACGGCTCAGTGGTGCTCGGCGAGAGCGCCCTGAATGTAGGAGCAGGCCAGCAGCACGAAGACGTACGCCTGGACGGCCTGGACGAAGAGCTCGAAGAGGATCATGGCCATCGTCATCACGAAGGAGACTCCGGCGCCCACGACCAGCCAGCTGTTCAGCAGGTACCAGGAGGCCACGGTGAACATGACCAGCATCAGGTGACCGGCGAACATGTTGGCGAAGAGTCGCACCGCGTGCGTGAAGGGGCGGACCAGCAGGTTCGAGAAGAACTCGATGACCATGACGAGCGGCAGCACGGCGCCGAGCGACTTGTCGTAGCCGGTGACGTTCTTGAAGAAGCCGACGAATCCGTGCTTCTTGAAGGTGAGCGCCACCCAGGTGATGTAGACGATCGCGGCCAGCACCATCGGGAAGGCGATGACCGAGGACACCGGGAACTGCGCCAGCGGGATCACGGACCAGACGTTCATGATCCAGACGAAGAAGAAGATGGAGACCATGAGCGGCACCCACTTCTCGCCCTCGCGCTTGCCGAGGGTCTCGTACACGATGCCGCGGCGCACGAAGTCGTAGCCGGCCTCGCCGATCATCTGGAGCTTGCCCGGAACGACCTTGGCCTTGCCGAAGGCGGCCGAGAAGAAGGTGACGACGAGCAGCGTGGTGACGAGCGCGAGCAGCATCACCTTGTTGAACTCGAAGCCCCCGACGGTGAAGAGCGGCTTGAACAGGAAGGAGTTCAGGCCCGGGGCCGGGAAACCGCACCCGTTGTCGGACAGGACCCGACAACTCCAGTCAAAGGCGAGCTGGGTCTGGTCAGCACTCACCGCGGGCTCCTTCGGCGTGACGCATGGGTACGGCAACCTCGTTGTGTCGGCGCGGCACGCGGCCGCGGATCGGCACCGGACTGGTGTTACGGATGTGGGGGCGGCTGAGGGGCATCGAGCCTCGCGATCGAGCAGGCGTCAGCTCAGGTGCCCGCGCCCGCGATGCCGCAGTTGGCACCGGACGATAGCAGGAGATCTCACAGCCCTTTATCCCGCCCCTACCCCTCACGACGACGGCCCTGTCTTCTCGGGCTTCTCGCTCTTCTCAGAGTCCGGGTCGACGTAGAAGATCTTGGCCTTCATGTGTGCGCGAGCCTGCGCGGCCATCCACACGACGGTCACGACGACCAGCGACAGGGCGAACGTCTTCGCGTTGAAGAGAGAGGTGTCCTTGAAAACAGCGACGAAGATCAGGAGGAGCAGCAGCTGGGCTACGTAGAGCAGCAGCCCCATCATCTGGAAGAGCTGGGGGAGCGTTTTTGCCGTCCACTGCAGCACGTACAGGCCGATGCCCATGAACAGGATGGCCAGTGCCGTGCCGACAGCCGCGCCGATCGCACCCTTGCCCCCCGCGACCGCTGCGCTCACGGCGACAGCGATCACGCCTGCGATCGCTGCGGGCACAGCGATCTGCAGAAGGTTCCGGGCGTCTTTGGACGGCATGGCGGCAACTCCGCTTTCACAAGGGGGCAGGGTGTCGTCATGGACGAGCGTAGTCCCGGGCTGAGTGATCGAGACCTCACACCAAGGGACCGCCGTACTGCGGTCCTTCGGCTCTATCCGGGTTCTCGTGAACCGTATCACAAACTATTTGATGAGGTCTTTACCCGCTGGGTGTGCTTGCTGTCACACATGAGAGTGACAGTGCCCGTCTGTGCAAAAACCGGGCCCACTTGTCTGGTATTGGGAGCTTTACACCCCCACGAGTTGGCAATGCTCTCGTCAGATTCTTACCTGGTTCGTCTCAGCGGCGATCAAAGAAACGCGAACGAGGGCCAATCGCGGTCGCCCCGTTGACGCCCGAGACTCCGGCGGTGACAGGGGCCCGTTCCCCGGTCTCGTGAGGGGCCTGACGAGTCCCCTGCGGCGCACCCGCCTCCATGGCCACAGCGGCCTCGGCCACCCGGCGCCGGCGGCGGTAGCGCGGCGGCACGAACCGCTGCGCCCAGACCGGCACCCGCGGCGTGAAGCGCGGGAGCAGCAGCAGGACGAGCCCGACCGAGCTGAGGAACACCACGCCGAGCACGATCCACATCGAGGCCGAGTTGACCGAGTACGCCAGCGCGCCGAAGGCGATCAGGGCCGACCAGAAGTACATGATCAGCACGGCCCGGCTGTGCGAGTGGCCGATCTCCAGCAGCCGGTGGTGCAGATGCCCGCGGTCCGCGGCGAACGGCGACTGGCCGCGCCAGGTGCGCCGGACGATCGCGAGGACCAGGTCCGCGGCCGGCACCGCGATGATCGTCAGCGGCAGCAGCAGCGGGATGTACACCGGCACCGTCTGGTGCACGGCCGCCTTCTCCGAACCCGTGAACAGCGCGAGGGCGTCCGGGTCCACCTGGCCCGTGATCGAGATCGCACCCGCCGCCAGCACCAGACCGATCAGCATCGAGCCGGAGTCACCCATGAAGATCCGCGCGGGATGCATGTTGTGCGGCAGGAAGCCCAGGCACATGCCCATCAGGATCGCCGCGAACAGGGTCGCGGGAGCGGCGGCCTCGATGCCGTACGAGTACCAGATCCGGTACGAGTAGAGGAAGAACGCGGCGGCCGCGATGCAGACCATGCCGGCCGCGAGGCCGTCCAGGCCGTCCACGAAGTTCACCGCGTTGATCGTGATGACGACGAGCGCGACGGTCAGCAGGGTGCCCTGCCACTGGGTCAGTGCCACATTGCCGACGCCGGGGATGGGCAGCCACAGGATCGTCAGACCCTGCATGACCATGACGCCCGCGGCGATCATCTGGCCGCCCAGCTTGATCAGCGCGTCGATCTCGAATTTGTCGTCCAGGACGCCGATCAGCCAGATCAGGGCCGCTCCGGAGAGCAGGGCCCGCGGTTCGTTCGACTTCGCGAAGACCTCGTTGAGGTTGGTCAGGTGGGCCGCGACCAGCAGGCCCGCGCACAGCCCGAAGAACATGGCGATACCGCCGAGGCGCGGAGTGGGCTCCCGGTGCACGTCACGGGCCCGGATCTCCGGCATCGCCCCGGCCACGATCGCGAACTTCCGTACCGGCCCTGTCAGCAGGTACGTCACCACGGCCGTGACGCAGAGCGTCAGCAGGTATTCACGCACGGGCTTCCCCACAGGTCTCGCTGGCCATCACAGCCCACACCCTAGCGATGGACGTATATGGATGGGGACTTCCGGGTAGTCACGATGGTTGCACGTGTGGCTGTGAGCCATGGCGCGCATCAGGGTGTACGGGACACCGCCTACCCCCGTTCAGCCTGGATACGGCGGAAAATCGCCTGTGAGCACGCGCACCTCGTCCCGAGCCGCGGCCGGGTCGGTCGCGCCCCGCAGCACGGCCGCCATCAGCGCCGCGATCCGCAGCATCTCCGGCTCCCCCATGCCCTGCGTGGTCACCGCGGCCGTGCCCAGGCGCAGACCGCGGCCGTCGCCGTGCGGCAGCACACAGCAGTCCAGAACGATCCCGGCGGCGGCCAGCCGGCCACGGGCGGTGCGGCCGTCCACGCCGAGCGGGGCGGGGTCGGCGGTGATCAGGTGGGTGTCCGTGCCGCCGGTGGTGACGGCGAGACCCTCGGCGGCCAGCTGACCGGCCAGCATCCGCGCATTGTCGACCACCTGATGGGCGTACAAGCCGAACGCCGGTGTTGCCGCCTCGCCGAACGCCACGGCCTTCGCGGCGATCGTGTGCATCTGCGCACCGCCCTGGGTGAACGGGAACACCGCCCGGTCGACGCGCTCGGCCAGTTCGCTCCCGCACAGGATCATCCCGCCGCGCGGCCCGCGCAGCACCTTGTGGGTGGTCGCGCACACGATGTCGGCGTACGGCACCGGGTTCGGCGCCACGCCGCCGGCGACCAGCCCGATCGGATGCGCGGCGTCGGCGATCAGATAGGCGCCGACCTCGTCGGCGACCTCGCGGAAGAAGGCGTAGTCGAAGTGGCGGGGGTAGGCGATGGAGCCGCACACGATCGCCTTCGGCCGGTGGTTGCGGGCGAGGTGGCGGACCTGGTCGTGATCGATGAGCCCGGTCTCCGCGTCCACGCCGTACCCCACGAAGTCGAACCAGCGGCCGGAGAAGTTCGCGGGCGAGCCGTGGGTGAGGTGGCCGCCGTAGTGCAGGCCGAGGGCGAGGACGGTGTCGCCGGGGCGCAGCAGCGCGGCGTAGGCGGCCAGGACGGCCGAAGAGCCTGAGTGGGCCTGGACGTTGGCGTGTTCGGCACCGAAGAGGGCCTTGGCCCGGTCGACGGCGAGCCGCTCGGCGACGTCGACGAGTTCGCAGCCGCCGTGGTGCCGGGCACCGGGGTAGCCCTCGGCGTACTTGTTGGCGAGCGGCGAGCCCAGCGCTTCCAGCACCGCGCGCGAGGTGAAGTTCTCGGCGGCGATCAGCTGCAGCGAGGTCGACTGCCGGCGCAGTTCGCCGAGCAGGATCTCGGCCAGCTCGGGGTCCTGGTGCCGCAGGACGTCGGTCTTGAGGGTAGGGGTGACCGACATGGCGGGCTCCCGGGCGGTCGACGGTGACGTACGTCCAATGTAGGCCGGGGATGTGTGGGGCGCCCGGTAATGAAGCCGCGCGAGAGCTCGGGAGTTCTGCGGGGACGGCGGCTGCGGGTGCGTCGTGGTGTGTCGCTCCCCACTCTCGACCGCGCTTGAGCGGGGGACCCCGTCGCGGCGGAGCCGCACCTTGAACATCGCGCCGCGCCCCTGGATGCGCGTCGGCGTCACGTCCGCGCCGGGACTCCCGTCAGCGCCGTCACCACGGGATCCAGCGCCTCTCGTATCTCGTCGCCGATGGACCGGAAGAAGGTGATCGGCGCGCCGTACGGGTCGTAGACCTCGTCCGCCTCCGCGGTCGGGGCGAGAAGCCAGCCGCGCAGGGCCGCCGCCGCGCGGACCAGGGCGCGGGCCCGCAGGACCACGCCGTCGTCCAGGGGCGGCAGCGTGGCCGGGTCTATGGCGCGGACCAGGCGGGTGAACTCCTTCAGGGTGAAGGTGCGCAGACCCGCCGAATGGCCCATGGAGATGACCTGGGCGCGGTGGTCGCGGGTCGCGGTGAGGACCAGGTCGGCCCTGATGACGTGCTCGTCCAGCAGCTCCCTGCCGACGAATCCGGAGGCGTCCGCGCCGAACTCGACCAGCACGGTCTCCGCGTTGGCCTCCATCGGCGCGCCCTCGTGGCCCCAGGTGCCCGCGCTCTCCACGATCAGCCCGCCGCCGAGCACGCCGAGCCGCTCTGTCACGAAATGGCGGGTCAGCCGCTCGGTGATGGGCGAGCGGCACACATTGCCGGTGCTGACGTGGAGGATGCGGAAGGTGTCACGCGGAAAGCCGAACGTCGTCGTCTCCTCCGCGAGATGCTCCCCGATACCTATGCCACGCCCCGCTTCAGGGGCCGTCAATTCGCCACCTCGAGGTCGGGTACGACCTTGCGCAGCTCCTCCGGCGAGATCGCGCCCTCGCGCAGCAGCACCGGCACCCGGCCGGTGACGTCGACGATGGACGACGGGACGTTGCCGGGGGTCGGGCCGCCGTCGAGGTAGACGGAGACGGAGTCGCCCAGCATCTCCTGCGCGGCGTCGCAGTCCTCCGGCGCCGGGTGGCCGGTGAGGTTGGCGGAGGAGACGGCCATAGGGCCGACCTCGGTGAGCAGCTCGAGCGCGACCGGGTGCAGGGGCATACGGACGGCCACCGTGCCGCGGGTGTCGCCGAGGTCCCACTGCAGGGACGGCTGGTGCTTGGCGACCAGCGTGAGGGCGCCCGGCCAGAAGGCGTCGACCAGCTCCCAGGCCAGCTCGGAGAAGTCCGTGACGAGGCCGTGCAGGGTGTTCGGGGAGCCGATGAGGACAGGGGTGGGCATAGTGCGGCCCCGGCCCTTGGCGGCGAGCAGGTCGGCGACGGCCTCGGAGGAGAACGCGTCGGCGCCGATGCCGTACACCGTGTCGGTCGGGAGCACCACCAGCTCGCCCCGGCGGACCGCGGACGCGGCCTCGCGCAGACCCGTCGCGCGGTCGGTCGCGTCGTTGGTGTCGTATCGCCGTGCCATCTCTAACGGGCCTCCTCGTACACGTAATGCTGGACTTCGGAAAACACTGCCTGGGGGGTGCTCACGGCAGCGCTCTGCGGGCGGTCGCGAACCGGGGGCGGTTGTTGAGGTCGGGGTGGTCGGCCGCGTCGGCCCAGCCCCGCTCCTCGGTGAAGATCCAGGGGACCTGGCCGCCCTGGGTGTCGGCGTGCTCGATCACGACGACGCCGCCGGGGCGCAGCAGCCGGTGCGCGGTGCGTTCCAGTCCGCGGATGAGGTCGAGGCCGTCCTCGCCGGAGAACAGGGCCAGCTCGGGGTCGTAGTCGCGGGCCTCGGGGGCGACGTACTCCCACTCGGTCAGCGGGATGTACGGCGGGTTGGAGATGACCAGGTCGACCTGGCCGTCAAGGTCGGGGAAGGCGGTGAGGGCGTCACCCTGGCGCAGGTCGACCCTGGAGCCCGCCACGTTCTTGCGCGTCCACACCAGGGCGTCCTCGGACAGCTCCACGGCGTGCACACGCGAGCGCGGGACCTCCTGGGCAAGGGCGAGCGCGATGGCGCCGGTGCCGGTGCACAGGTCGACGATGCACGGCTCGACGACGTCCATGGCCCGTACGGCGTCTATGGCCCAGCCGACCACGGACTCCGTCTCCGGCCGGGGCACGAAGACGCCCGGCCCGACCTGCAGCTCCAGATACCGGAAGTAGGCCCGGCCGGTGATGTGCTGCAGCGGCTCGCGCTGTTCACGCCGGGCGATGACCTCCCAGTACCGGGCGTCGAAGTCCGAGTCCTTCACGGAGTGCAGTTCGCCGCGCTTCACGCCGTGCACGAACGCGGCGAGCTCCTCCGCGTCGTTGCGCGGCGAGGGCACGCCGGCGTCGGCCAGCCGCTGGGTGGCCTGGGCCACCTCCGCGAGCAGCAGGTTCACGCAAGTCCTCCGTGTGGTACTCGTACGTGCCTTTATGCGGCTGCCAGCTTCGCCGCCGAGTCGGCGTCGACGCAGGCCTGGATGACCGCGTCGAGGTCGCCGTCCAGGACCTGGTCAAGGTTGTACGCCTTGAAGCCGACTCGGTGGTCCGAGATGCGGTTCTCGGGGAAGTTGTAGGTGCGGATCTTCTCGGAGCGGTCGACCGTGCGGACCTGGCTGCGGCGGGCGTCGGCGGCCTCCCGCTCGGCCTCCTCCTGCGCCGCGGCGAGCAGTCTGGAGCGCAGGATACGCAGCGCCTGCTCCTTGTTCTGCAGCTGGCTCTTCTCGTTCTGGCAGGAGGCGACGACCCCGGTCGGCAGGTGCGTGATGCGCACCGCGGAGTCGGTGGTGTTGACGGACTGGCCGCCCGGACCGGAGGACCGGTAGACGTCGATCCGGAGGTCGTTCGGGTTGATCTCGACGTCGACCTCCTCGGCCTCGGGGGTCACGAGGACACCGGCGGCGGAGGTGTGGATACGGCCCTGGGACTCGGTCGCCGGCACGCGCTGCACGCGGTGCACACCGCCCTCGTACTTCAGGCGGGCCCACACGCCCTGGCCGGGCTCGGTGGCGCCCTGGCCGCCCTTGGTCTTCACGGCGACCTGGACGTCCTTGTAGCCGCCCAGCTCGGACTCGGTGGCGTCGATGATCTCGGTCTTCCAGCCGGCGCGCTCGGCGTAGCGCAGATACATGCGCAGCAGATCGCCCGCGAACAGCGCCGACTCGTCGCCGCCCGCGCCCGCCTTGATCTCCAGAATGACGTCCTTGTCGTCACTCGGGTCACGCGGGACGAGCAGCAGGCGCAGCTTCTCGGTCAGCTCCTCGCGCTGCTTCTCCAGCTCCTTGACCTCGGCGGCGAAGTCGGGGTCGTCGACGGCAAGCTCGCGCGCGGTCTCTGTGTCGTCGCCGGCCTGCTTCCAGGAGCGGTACGTGGCGACGATCGGGGTCAGCTCGGCGTAGCGCTTGTTCAGCTTGCGCGCGTTCGCCTGGTCGGCGTGGACCGACGGGTCGGCGAGCTTCTTCTCCAGATCGGCGTGCTCGGCGACGAGTTCGTCGACGGCCTCGAACATCTTGGGCTCCTGATACTGCGGGTGAAGGGCTGGCGGGCGACCAAAAACGCCGGTCCCGGGCACACCCTCACGAGGGTGCGGCCGTGGACCGGCGAAATGGGGCTCGCTACTTCTTGGAGCCGGCGGCAGCCTTGCCGAAGCGGGCCTCGAAGCGGGCCACACGGCCACCGGTGTCGAGGATCTTCTGCTTGCCCGTGTAGAACGGGTGGCACTCGGAGCAGACCTCGGCCCGGATGGTGCCGGACTCGATGGTGCTACGGGTGGTGAACGACGCGCCGCAGGTGCAGCTGACCTGCGTCTCGACGTACGCGGGGTGGATGTCGCGCTTCAAGGTGTCTCCTAGGTTTCGGGAGGGCGCCGGGTCGCCGCCGCGGGGTGCGGGAGCGTGAACCGGAGCCGACGTACCAGTCTGCCAGGACTGGGGCCATCCACCCAAACCGGGGGTGCGGATGTTCTATTCCTGCGGGTGAGCGAATGGTCTGGGTGGCCTGGATGGTCGCCTTAACTACTCACCACGCCCTTGGCTTCACCTATGGCCGTGCCTTCGGTCGCCGTCTTCGGAATCGGCTGGTCGTTCTTCAGCGCGTCCCAGACAAGCTGGGCCTTCGTCTTCTCCAGAAGGACCCGGTTGGGGTTGGCCGGGTCGTACTGGACCGGCATGGTGACCATGGTCATGTGCTTGGCGCTGATGCCCTTGAGGCCGTCCGAGAAGTCGATCAGGGAGTTGACCGAGCCGAGGTCGGAGTCGGTGGTGACGGTCTTGGTGGCGGTGTCGGCGAGGTCGTACAGCTTCTTGGGGTTGCTGAAGACGCCTACGTTCTTGACCTGGTTGAGCAGTGCCTTGACGAAGGCCTGCTGGAGCTGGATGCGGCCCAGGTCGGAGCCGTCGCCGACGCCGTGCCGGGTGCGGACCAGGCCGAGGGCCTGCCGGCCGTTGAGCGTGTGGGTGCCGGCCTGGAGGGTCAGGTGGCTGTTCGGGTCGTCGATGTTCCTGGTCGTCGTGACCGGGACGCCGCCGAGGTCGTCTATGAGCTTCTGGAAGCCCGAGAAGTCGACCTCCAGGTAGTGGTCCATGCGGATACCGGTGATCGACTCGACGGTCTTCACCGCGCAGGCCGCGCCGCCGGTGCCGTAGGACTCGTTGAACATCGCGCCGGACACGGCGGGGTGGACGGTGCCCTTGGTGTCGGTGCAGGCCGGGCGGTCGATCAGGGTGTCCCGCGGAATGGAGACCACGCTGGCCTTCTTGTGGCCCTCGTAGACATGGACGATCATCGCCGTGTCGGAGCGGGCGCTGCCGTCGTCGACGCCGCCGCCGAGCTTCTTGTTGGAGCCGGAGCGGCTGTCCGAGCCGAGGACCAGGATGTTCTCGGAGCCGTTGTCGATCTTCCTGGGCCGGTCGTTGCCGAGGGCCTGGTCGATGTCGACGCTCTTGAGGTTGCCGTTGAGCTTGAAGTACACGTACCCGACGCCCGCACCGCCCAGTACGACGACACCGGCGACCGTCCAGGCCGCGACGCGCAGGGCCTTGCGGCTCTTGCTGCGGGCCTTGCGGCGGCGGCCCTTGCCACCCTTGCGGGGACCGGTCTCGCCCGGCTCGGATATGACGGTCTCCGGCGTGGTCTCGGCGGACACATCGCTCCTAGGTCTCGCGGTCGGTTACCCCCTGCTTTCAGGGTCAGGCGCGGTCAGTACCGCTCCATCGTCGCTCCGCATGGTCAGACGGAGAAACTCGGGACAGAGTTGCACAACGCAGCGTGCCCACCGCGTACGGCGACGGGCACGCTGTGTAGTCGTACAGAACGGGGGCACCCCGCTCACCTGCGGTTTCAGCCCCAGATGTCGTACGCGAGGAATCCGGTACCCGCGGAGATCCTTGTGGCAAAAATCTCGCTTATGGCCTGTTACTGCGGCAAAAGGCCGCCCTTCGTCACCTTTGACGGAGGGCGGCCTCAACACGCTGGAGGCGCGACCGGAGCACCGAAGTTCTTCGGCTCTCCCAGCGGAGCGACTAGTCCCCGTTACCGGGCGTCGGCGTCGTCTTCTGAATCTGCATCAGGAACTCGACGTTCGACTTCGTCTGCTTCATCTTGTCGAGCAGCAGCTCGATCGCCTGCTGCTGGTCAAGCGCGTGCAGCACCCGCCGCAGCTTCCAGACGACGGACAGCTCCTCGTTGCCCAGCAGGATCTCTTCCTTACGGGTACCGGAGGCGTCCACGTCGACGGCCGGGAAGATGCGCTTGTCCGCGAGCTTCCGGTCGAGCTTCAGCTCCATGTTGCCCGTGCCCTTGAACTCCTCGAAGATCACCTCGTCCATGCGGGACCCGGTGTCGACAAGAGCGGTGGCCAGGATGGTCAGCGAACCGCCGTCCTCGATGTTCCGCGCCGCACCGAAGAACCGCTTCGGCGGGTACAGCGCGGTCGAGTCGACACCACCGGACAGGATGCGGCCGGAGGCGGGCGCGGCCAGGTTGTAGGCGCGACCCAGACGCGTGATCGAGTCCAGCAGGACGACGACGTCGTGGCCCAGCTCGACCAGCCGCTTCGCCCGCTCGATCGCCAGCTCGGCGACCGTGGTGTGGTCCTCGGCCGGGCGGTCGAAGGTCGAGGAGATGACCTCGCCCTTGACCGACCGCTGCATGTCGGTGACCTCTTCCGGACGCTCGTCGACGAGGACGACCATCAGGTGGCACTCGGGGTTGTTGTGCGTGATCGCGTTGGCGATCGCCTGCATGATCATGGTCTTACCGGTCTTCGGCGGGGCCACGATCAGACCGCGCTGGCCCTTACCGATCGGCGAGACCAGGTCGATGATGCGGGTGGTGAGCACACCCGGGTCCGTCTCCAGGCGGAGCCGGTCCTGCGGGTAGAGCGGGGTCAGCTTGTTGAACTCCGGGCGGCCACGGCCGTGTTCGGGCGCCATGCCGTTGACGGAGTCGAGGCGGACGAGCGCGTTGAACTTCTCGCGGCGCTCCCCCTCCTTCGGCTGGCGGACCGCACCGGTGATGTGGTCACCCTTGCGCAGGCCGTTCTTGCGGACCTGGGCGAGGGAGACATACACGTCGTTCGGGCCCGGGAGGTAGCCGGACGTCCGGATGAACGCGTAGTTGTCGAGGATGTCCAGGATGCCCGCGACGGGGATCAGGACGTCGTCCTCGGCCAGCTGCGGCTCGGCGATCTCGTCGCGGCCACGACGGCCACGGCGGTCGCGGTAGCGGCCGCGACGGCCCCGGCGGCCGCCCTCGAAGTCGTCCCCGTCCTCGTCGGCCCGCTGCTGCTGGCGGTCCTGACGGCCGCCGCCCTGCTGCTGGCCCTGCTGCTGACGCTGGCCGCCCTGG
>NZ_CM002285.1:2985854-3009160 GCF_000497445.1 Streptomyces roseochromogenus subsp. oscitans DS 12.976
CTGGAGCTGCTGAGCCGGCGTCTCGGCCTTGGCCTCGGCGGCGACGGTCTCGACGCTGCTCGCGGCGGGGCTGCCGGCCTCGGCGGTGGCGCGGCGGCGACGGCGCTCGGTCGGCGCCTCGTCTCCCCCGGTGTCTCGGCTCCGCTCGACCTGGGCGGTGCCCCCAGCGGGCTGGCCGGGGATCTCGATCTGCTGCTGGGCCACGGCCTTCTCGGCGGGGGCCTCGGCCTTCTTCTCGCCGTCGACGGCGGCCTCACCCGTACGGGCCTTGGAGGTGGCGCGGCGCTTGGGCTTGGTCTCGGTGGCGGTCTCGGCCTTGGGGGCGGCACCCCCGGCGGCCTGCGCCTCCTTGATGACCTCGATCAGCTGGCTCTTGCGCATCCGCGCGGTGCCCCTGATGCCGAGGCCCGAGGCGACCTGCTGCAGCTCGGCCAGCACCATGCCCTCAAGGCCGGTACCGCGGCGCCGCCGGGAGCCGGCACCGGTGGCAGGCGCGGAGGCGTCCGTGGCGGGCGCGGCAGCGGTCTCCTCGACACGTGCGCCCATCAGATCGGTGGTGTCGCTCACGAAGGGTCCTTCCCTGGAGCGGACGTCGGCCTGTCTGGCTCGGCGACCGGTTGTGCTGTCCGGCTACGGTTCTGTCTTCCGTGAACCGTGCCGGGGCGGTGGTCCGCCAAAGCGGCGGAGGAAATGTGCGGTGATGGCGCTTCCGCGAGCCGTGACACCCAGTGTCACTTGGCGTGGTAGCACCTATTCCGGAGCGTGCCCGGCGGCCCGCTCAGTGCCCGCATACGACGTACTGCCCATGTACGGCGCACGGAACACGGAGTGGCGTGGGAGGCTCCCGGAAGAATGTCTGTCCCGGACTGGGACACGAGGCACCTCGCCATGGTGGGGTCGGGTGCAGACTTGAGGTTAACACTACCGGATCCAACAAACATTCCCCCTCTCGAAATCCGGCAACCGTGTGTCAGGTCGCAAGCGGCAGCACGCTCGCTCCCTGGACATCGAGGTCCAGCCGGTTCGCCGCCCAGCCCGCACCTGCGAGGTGGGCGACCTTGTCGGCGCTGTCGGCGTCGGCCAGCGCCATGACGGTGGGTCCTGCGCCCGAGATGACGGCCGGGATGCCGTCGGCGCGCAGCCGCTCCACCAGCGCGGCGCTCTCCGGCATGGCCGGGGCGCGGTACTCCTGGTGGAGGCGGTCCTCGGTGGCGGGCAGCAGCAGCTCGGGGCGCCGGGTGAGGGCCTCGACGAGCAGGGCGGCACGGCCCGCGTTGACGGCCGCGTCGACGTGCGGCACGGTGCGCGGCAGCAGGCCGCGCGCGGTTTCGGTCAGCACCGGCTTTCCGGGCACGAAAACCACCGGAACGATGGAATCACCGGGCTCCATCCTGATCGCCCGGGCGGCGCCGGACTCCATCCAGGACAGGGTGAAACCGCCGAGCAGGCACGCGGCCACGTTGTCCGGGTGGCCCTCGATCTCCGTGGCCAGTTCCAGCAGTGCCGCGTCGTCCAGGCGGGCCTCGCCGCCTATGGTCACGGCACGGGCGGCGACGATGCCGGCGCAGATGGCGGCGGAGGAGGAACCGAGGCCCCGGCCATGCGGAATGCGGTTGGCGCAGACGATTTCCAGGCCGCGGGGCTGTCCGCCCAGCAGATCGAAGGCGGTGCGCAGGGAGCGGACGAGGAGGTGAGACTCGTCACGCGGGAGGGTCTCGCTGCCCTCCCCCGCGATGTCGATGTGCAGCCCGGAGTCGGCCACCCGGACGACCACGTCGTCGTAGAGCCCCAGCGCGAGGCCGAGGGCGTCGAAGCCCGGGCCGAGATTGGCGCTGGTGGCGGGAACGCGCACCCGGACGGCGGCGGCGCGGAACGCTGGACCGGCCATCGCTCGTTGACTCTCCTTGAGCTGCGTGACTGTCGAAGACACTCGATGACATTCGATACGTACGTGGAGACCCGTAAGGCCGCGCAGACGGCGCGACGTCACCCCTGTGCCCAGGCATATGCAAGGGGCGGGTTGAATACAGCCTATCGAAGGAAGGTTCTGTGGCGACATAGGGCGCACAGGAGGCGCACGATGCGTGTCGTAAGCCCCCTGTGCACCCCTCGCGAGGTGTATCCGCTCAGGCCAGGCCGAGGCGCTCGGCCGCGGCGACCGCGTCGACCGGGACGGTGACCGGCTGCGGGGCGCCGGCGACGGCCCAGTCGGGGTCCTTCAGGCCGTTTCCGGTGACGGTGCACACGATGCGCTGTCCCGGGTCGACCCTGCCCTGCTCGGCGGCCTTCAGCAGACCGGCCACGGAGGCGGCGGAGGCGGGCTCCACGAAGACGCCCTCCCGCGCGGCCAACAGGCGGTAGGCGCGCAGGATTTCACGGTCCGTCACCTCGTCGATGGCACCGCCCGACTCGTCGCGCGCGGCGAGGGCGTACTGCCAGGAGGCCGGGTTGCCGATGCGGATGGCGGTGGCGATGGTCGACGGGTCCTTGACGACCTCGCCGCGCACGATCGGCGCACTGCCGGAGGCCTGGAAGCCCCACATGCGCGGGGACTTCGTGGCGATCCCGTCGGCGGCGTACTCCTTGTAGCCCTTCCAGTAGGCGGTGATGTTGCCCGCGTTGCCCACCGGCAGGACGTGGATGTCGGGTGCGTCACCGAGCATGTCCACGATCTCGAAGGCGGCTGTCTTCTGGCCCTCGATACGCACCGGATTGACCGAATTGACCAGCGCCACCGGGTAGTTCTCGCTCAGCGCCCGCGCGAGCGTGAGGCAGTCGTCGAAGTTGCCGTCGACCTGGAGGATCTTCGCGCCGTGCACGAGGGCCTGGCCCATCTTGCCGAGCGCGATCTTGCCCTGCGGCACGAGAACGGCCGAAACCATCCCCGCGCGCACGGCGTAGGCGGCGGCGCTCGCCGACGTGTTGCCGGTGGAGGCGCAGATGACGGCCTTGGCCCCCTCCTCCTTGGCCTTGGAGATGGCCATGGTCATGCCCCGGTCCTTGAAGGATCCGGTGGGGTTGGCCCCCTCCACCTTCAGGTGGACCTCACAGCCCGTGCGCTCGGAGAGCACCTGCGCGGGCACGAGGGGCGTACCGCCCTCGCGGAGCGTCACGACCGGCGTGGTGTCGGATACCGGCAGCCGGTCCCGGTACTCCTCGATGATTCCGCGCCACTGGTGGGTCATTGCTCGTTACTCTCCTTCAACCCGCATGATGCTGGCGACACCCCGCACGGTGTCGAGCTTGCGCAGCGCCTCGACGGTCCCGGACAGGGAGGCGTCGGACGCGCGGTGGGTGACGACGACGAGGGAGGCCTCACCGTCCTTGCCCTGCTGGCGCACCGTATCGATCGACACCCCGTGCTCGGCGAACACGGTCGCGACCTGGGCGAGAACACCCGGTTTGTCCGCGACGTCGAGGCTGATGTGGTAGCGCGTGACGACCTCGCCCATGGACGAGACGGTCAGGGCGGCATACGACGACTCACCGGGCCCCGTTGCGCCGTTGAGCCGGTTACGGCAGACGGCGACGAGGTCGCCGAGCACGGCGGAGGCGGTGGGAGCACCGCCCGCGCCGGGGCCGTAGAACATGAGCTGCCCCGCCGCGTCGGACTCCACGAAGACGGCGTTGTACGCGCCGCGCACGGAGGCGAGCGGGTGGGTCAGCGGAATCATGGCGGGGTGCACGCGCGCGGTGACGGACGTCCCGTCTTTCGAGCGCTCACAGATGGCGAGCAGCTTGATGGTGCAGCCCATCTCCTTCGCCGAGCGGAAGTCGGCGGCGGTGACCTCGGTCATGCCCTCGCGGTAGACGTCGTCGAGGCGCACCCGCGTATGGAAGGCGATCCCGGCGAGGATGGCGGCCTTGGCGGCGGCGTCGAAGCCCTCGACGTCTGCCGTCGGGTCGGCCTCGGCGTACCCGAGGGCGGTGGCCTCGTCGAGGGCCTCCTGATACCCGGCGCCCGTGGAGTCCATCTTGTCGAGGATGAAGTTGGTGGTGCCGTTGACGATCCCCAGCACCCGGTTGACCTTGTCGCCGGCGAGGGACTCGCGCAGCGGGCGGATCAGCGGGATGGCACCGGCGACGGCGGCCTCGTAGTAGAGGTCCTTGTCGTTCTGCTCCGCCACGGCGTGCAGGGCGGCCCCGTCCTGGGCGAGCAGCGCCTTGTTGGCGGAGACGACGGAGGCACCGTGCTCGAAAGCGGTGGTGATGAGCGTCCGGGCGGGCTCGATCCCCCCGATCACCTCGACCACGACGTCGATGTCCCCGCGTTTGACGAGGGCGGTGGCGTCGGTGGTGACGAGTTCCTGCGGGATGCCCTCGCGGACCTTGGCGGGCCGTCGTACGGCGACGCCCGCGAGCTCCACCGGGGCGCCGATCCTCTGGGCGAGGTCGTCGGCGTGCGTCGTCATGATGCGCGCCACCTCTGAGCCGACCACTCCACAGCCCAGCAGCGCCACCTTCAGC
This sequence comes from Streptomyces roseochromogenus subsp. oscitans DS 12.976, assembly GCF_000497445.1. Classification (NCBI taxonomy): domain Bacteria; kingdom Bacillati; phylum Actinomycetota; class Actinomycetes; order Kitasatosporales; family Streptomycetaceae; genus Streptomyces; species Streptomyces roseochromogenus. Next base: position 2,990,322 of record NZ_CM002285.1, read on the forward strand.
GGACGCGTACGCATCATCCGACCTCGTTTCCTCATACCGTCTACGGTTGGACCAGTCTCACTCACCGGACGGGAGTTTCTACCCTTCGTCCGGATCGTGAGACATCTATTTCATTTGTACGGGGGTGGAAGACCGCAGATCTTCCACCCCCGGTGCTTCTGCGGGTGAGGGTCACCCGACGTCGAGCCGCAGGAGGTCCTCCTCCGTCTCGCGCCGGACGATCACCCGGGCCTCGCCGTCCTTCACGGCGACGACCGGCGGCCGCAGCACATGGTTGTAGTTGCTGGCCATCGACCGGCAGTACGCGCCCGTGGCCGGTACGGCGATGAGATCACCCGGCGCCAGATCGGCGGGCAGGAACGCGTCCTTCACGACAATGTCCCCGCTCTCGCAGTGCTTGCCGACGACACGCGCGAGCATCGGCTCCGCGTCGCTGGTGCGGGAGACAAGGGCGACGCTGTACTCGGCGTCGTACAGCGCCGTCCGAATATTGTCGGACATACCGCCGTCGACGGAGACATACGTCCGCAGCCCCTCCAGCGGCTTGACGGTGCCGACCTCGTAGAGCGTGAAGGCGGTCGGCCCGACGATGGCGCGCCCGGGCTCGACGGAGATGCGAGGGGTGCGCAGCCTGGCGGACTCGCACTCACGCGTGACGATCTCGGTGAGCGACTTGGCGATCTCGTGCGGCTCGCGCGGGTCGTCGTCGCTGGTGTAGGCGATACCGAGGCCACCGCCCAGATCGATCTCCGGCAGCTCGACCCCGTGCTCGTCCCGGATGGCCTTGAGCAGCCCGACGACGCGGTGCGCGGCGACCTCGAAGCCGGACATGTCGAAGATCTGCGACCCGATGTGGGAGTGGATCCCGATCAGCTCGAGCCCGTCGAGCTGCAGTGCCCGCCGCACAGCTTCCGCCGCCTGCCCCCCGGCGAGCGGAATCCCGAACTTCTGGTCTTCATGAGCGGTGGCGATGAACTCATGCGTGTGAGCCTCCACGCCGACGGTGATCCGAATCTGGACCTTCTGCCGCTTGCCGAGAGACTGCGCGATGTGGGCGACCCGCACGATCTCCTGGAAGGAGTCGAGCACGATCCGCCCGACGCCGGCCTCGATGGCACGCTGGATCTCTTCTGCGGACTTGTTGTTGCCGTGGAAGGCGATGCGCTCGGCGGGCATCCCGGCGGAGAGGGCGGTGGCCAGTTCCCCACCGGAGCACACATCGAGGTTGAGCCCCTCTTCATGCAGCCAGCGCACGACGGCCCGGGACAGGAACGCCTTCCCGGCGTAGAAGACATCGGCGCCGGCCCCGAAGGCGGTGCGCCAGGCGCGCGCCCGGGCCCGGAAGTCGGTCTCGTCGAGGATGTAGGCAGGGGTGCCGTATTCCTCGGCGAGCTGGGTGGCGGTGATCCCGCCGACGGTGACGACACCGTCGGCGTTACGGGCGACGGTCTGGGCCCAGACCTTCTGGTCGAGGACGTTGAGGTCGGCGGGCGGCGCGGCGTAGTGCCCCTCGGTCAGGACGTCGGCGTGACGGGGCCCGGCGGGGTGGGCGGAACGGCTCATGACGGTGTCTCTCAGACTCTCTGTCTCTCTCCGGGACGTCTCTCGCGAGGGCCCTCAGAGGTGTTCGGGTGCGTCGATGCCGAGCAGGGACAGGCCACCGGCCAGCACCGTCCCGGCGGCTTCGGCGAGGGCGAGCCGGGCGCGGTGGGCGGCCGAGGGTTTCTCCTCGCCGCACGGCAGCACACAGGGCAGCAAGGGCAACACGGCATCGGCGACGGTGACGAGATGCCGGGCAAGCCGGTCCGGGGCACGGTGGGTGGCGGCCGCGGCGAGGATGCGGGGGTGGTCGGCCAGGGGGGTGAGGAGGGGGTGGGGGCGTTGCCGGTGCCGGTGTTGGAGCCGACGTCGGTGCCGACGTTGGTGTCGGTGTTGGTGTCGGTGTTGGTGTCGGTGTTGGTGTCGGTGTTGGTGCCCGTATTGATGGGGTTGATGGGGTTGATGGGGGCGTCGGCATCGATGGCGCCGTTGCCTCTGTCGATGTCGACCGGGCCGGGCTCGGCGGTGAAGCCCAGGCGGGCGGCGTTGCGGCTGAGGGACCGGATGCGGGCGTGGGCGTACCGCACCCGGAACAGCGGATTGCTCTCCCGCTGGACCAGGTGATCGGCGGTGATCCGGGGCCGGTCGTGCGGGGCGGGGTGGAGCAGGGCCCACTGGGCGGCGTCAGGTCCGAGCGGCGCGGGGTCCTCGGACGCGGGCACGGGCCGCAGATTGACAGGCTCACCGTGCTCGACGGTCCCTCGCCCGCCCTGCGTGGCGACGATCCGTACGACGGCGTCGGCAACCACCTCGGCCCGGACCTCGTACGGCACACGCAGCGCGACGACCTGCCCGGCGAGGGCGTCACCGTGCCCGTAATCGGCACCGCGGTCCCGGATCTCCCGGACGAGCCCGGTGACGGGGTCGGCCGGCGCGTCGAGGCTGATGTTGAGAAAGCCGGGCCCGGTGATGACGACGTCGCGGATACCGTCGGCGCCAAGGAGCCGGTCCCGCAGAATCTCGGCGACCCGCCGCGGCGGTTGCCCGGCCGGCCGGGCGAGCTGCAGGGCGACATTGGTGGCGAAGTCCCCGCACCCCCCGGGCCCCGGCTCGGTCACCACGACCCGCTCGGGCACGGTCACACTCAGCTCCCCGTCAGCCACAGCACAACGCACCGCGTACAACACGGTGCGGGACAGCTCGACGGGGGTCACGAGACAAGCGTAGGGGAGGGTGGGGGTGGGTAGACGAAGTGGTTCTCAGTATGGGACGGGGGTGGGGCTAACAGACAGCACAACGGGCCCTGACCACGGGCCCTGACCACAGGCCCGGACCACAGAGCCTGACCACAGGCCCGGACCACAGAGCCTGACGACCGGCCCGGACCACAGAGCCTGACGACCGGCCCTGACCACAGGACCCGACCACCGGATCCGACGAGCGGCCCTAACCGCCGGACGAAATCCGCCCAGGTACGCCATCGGAGACTCCGCCGGAAACCCCACCGACGCCCCCGCCCGGACCCTCGTCGCTGTCGCCGCCCCCATCTCCATCCCCGCCCCCGCCGCTCCCACCCCCGCCTCCGCCTCGATGCCCTTCTCCCCCGTCCTCGCTGCTTCCGCCGTCTTCACCGCTCCCGCGCTCGATGAGCTGTTTGACGAGCCGGACGAGTTCGGCGGGTTCGAAGGGCTTGGCGAGGAAGGCGTCGACGCCGACGTCGAGGCCGGTGTCGACCTCGTACTGCGTACACGCGCTGATGATGGCGAGGGGCAGATGGTGGGTACGGGGATCGGCGCGAAGGCGCGCGGCGGTGCGCAGGCCATCCAGCCGGGGCATGACGACGTCGAGCGTGACGACGTCGGGCCGCACCTGGTGCACCACGTCCAGACACTCGGCACCGTCGGCCGCGGTCACGACCTCGAGCCCTTCCAGCTCAAGATTGACCCTGATCAGCTGCCGGATGACCTTGTTGTCGTCCACAACAAGCACCCGACCTGAGGCGCCTGGCACAAGTCGAGAGTAGGTCCGGACCGGCCACCGCGTCCGGGTTTTCCCCACTTCCACCCCGTACAGGGGAACCGCTCCCCCACGCCTTGCCCGCACAACGGCTCCGCTCCGCCCGGCGGGGGGACCGGCCCGGTTGCCCGCCCAGGGAATCGGGTTCCTGATCACCCCTCCGGACCTGCTAGTGTTCTACCCGTCGCCGCGAGCGAAGAGCTCCGACGCCGACACGCCCCCGTAGCTCAGGGGATAGAGCAACGGCCTCCGGAGCCGTGTGCGCAGGTTCGAATCCTGCCGGGGGCACCCTGTATGAGGTGTCCAAAGACCCCGTCACCAGCGGAAACGCTGAGGCCGGGGTCTTCGTGTATGTGCAGGCGTATGCGGGCCGAAGCGGCCATATGTCGGGGTCTGTGGACAAGGCATGGACGGGATCTTGGAGCATCGTCGCAGGGGAGGTCCGGGGGAAAGGCGAAGCCCAACCAACGCCGGGCGCGTCCTCCCATACGGATCGTCACGCCGCGGGAGACGTCAACGAGCGCCCATGAGGACTGTCGGCACCTCTCTGAGGCCACCAGCTCAGGCCTGGGCCCAAGCCTGACGATGGCGAGCGACGGTGTACACCTGCTTCACCTGGTCGGCCGTGAGCACGCCTGACAGCGGAGCGAGTGCCGCTACTTGGCGCTCCTGGTAGACCCGAACACTGAGCTGTGTAGCGACCACCTTCAGCTCGGTGACCCCGACGAAGACGAGCACTGGTTCCACCGGTACCGGGAAGTCTGGGCCGGATTCGGCGAGCAGATCACGCAAGGACTGCCCGGGAGGGTTGACGGCCAGGTCGTCGGCCGGCGTCAGAGGCGGCAGCATCGAACGCGCCTGAGCCTCCGGCGCCCTGTCTGACGGGACAGGCTCGGTGAGCTTCTGTAAGTGCAGTTCCACAAGATCCCCCTGTGCTCCCGCGTTGACGTTGCCGACATGCCAGCAGCAAGTGAGACGAGGCCACCAGGGAACGTCACTTGATCCCCCCAGCGGCGTCGCTTCCCCGCTCGTACCTTCGAAGGACCCTGTCAGGGCTCGGGGGTCCATTCCACGGGAGGGGGCATGCGGCTGTAGTGGGCTCCCTTGGTGCCGTAGTGGGCGAGGTGCAGGGTTTCACCGTCGATCTGGATCTCTGCCGGCGGAGGATTGTACACGGAGATCCGCGGGTGGGCGTAGGGGTGGCCTTCGATGAAGACAGGCTCCCGGAAGTGGTTCCGGGCGTCCGCCCAGTCCTGGGCCCGCTCGCGGGTCCACGGGTTCTGCAGGGTCCGCGGGGCGGCCGGGTCGTGGTCGTAACCGTTGAGGCTGCGGACCAGAGCCTCGCTGTAGACGCCCTTGACCCGGAAGTGCTCCAGGTCGTCCGCGCGTACGACCATGTTGACGTACCGGCGGCCGTTGCCTCGGTGCCGGCCCACCGCGTGCCAGCGACCGTGGCCCGGGTCCCAGCGGACGGGCGGTATCCACAGCAGGGCGCCTGCGCGGAAGTGCTTCGTGCCGTGCTGGATGTCGAGGCCGCTCTCGCCGCGTGCGGTTTCTCGCGCCACGTTGGCCACCAGGCACCAGCCCAGCAGCCCGTCCGGTATCTCTGCTTCGGTAGGTCCCGCGTCTGCCACGTTGAGAATTTTGAGGCACGAGACGGGCGGCGAGCTAGCTTTTACTTGCCAACCATGGATCTCTTCGGCGTCCGCCTCGGGCTACAGGGTCCCGGCGTAGTGCCTGGCTGTCCGTGCCGAATTGAGTCTAGGTGTGAGCGCGACTGGCTGCGCGTTCGAGACCCTGCAGTGCTTCGTTCAGTCGTCCCAGGCTGTCGAAGCGCTCGGGCTTGCCCTTTCCACCGGTAGGGCCCGGGCTTCCTCACGTTCCGGCAACAATGGCACACACGTCCCGCACGGCTGTCACAGTATCCCCACCAACTCCTGCCACTAATCAGGGGAATCGTGCGCCGCACCGTCTCGGCTCTCGCTCTGCTCTCCTGTCTGCCTCTCGCCGCCTGCACGTCTTCTCACAAGCCTTCTGCAGCGCCTGACGTCCGCTTGGCCTCCTCAACGCCTTCAGCCACGAGCAGCGCAGCGCCGGCGGCAGCAGGTGACGGCGGTGGTGTCTGCACGATCTGTCCGTACGAGCACGCTGCCCGTGCCGAGGTGCATGGCAGCGGGGAGTCCGACCCGGCGGCCGAGTGCGGCAGCCTCGCTTCTTCCCTGTCCACAGGCGGAGACTTCTGGACCACGCAAGCCGTTGCCGTGCAGGGCCTCGCCAGCCACTTTGGCGCGAGCCTCGAAGATCATGGCCCCAGCGTCGTGCTTTACCGGGCAGGTCCACAGACTGCCCGCCGCGCCGCAAGCTTACGGGGCCATGATCACTCGCGCCAAAGCAGCTCCAGCCCAAAATCGCTACGCCGACCGCTACGTTGCCGCCCCGCACACCCGTCAGCGCCGGGCCAGACGACGCCAACGGGGCGCGTCCTCCGTACCTCCTGGGGGCGCCGGTCAAGCAGCGGCTTCCTCCCGGCAGGAGAGCCAAAAATCGAGTAGTGCTGATGCTGTCTCAGTAGGTCTGTGAACGTTAGGCGAATGTCCACCGCCCTCGATCCGGATAAACCGGGCTCCGAGCTCCCTGGCCATCTGCTCGACTCCCTCAGGTGCCCAGGTTTCATCAGGGGTTCCTGAAATCACAGACTTTGGAATCGAAAGACGCGCCAGTCGTGACGTCTCGTCCGTCTCATTCAGCATCTGCTTTGCCGCAGCTGCCAATTGCTGTGGACTGTTACTCAACCATCGCTGCTCCATGAAGGATTCCACGTCTGGAGGCGTGTACGCTTCTTCATTTCTCACGAAGGGCCACATATCGGCAAGCGGCATCGAGTCAACGACGGAAAGCAGCGTTTGAAGACGCTCCTGCTGCCAGGTCGAGACGCTGGCTGGACCGAAATTCATGAACGTGACGGACGCCCAGAGAGTGGGATCCCCCTGGGTAGCGAGTACTGCCGCACGAGCGAGGAGCCCACCATACGAGTGACCCACGAGATGCACGGGTCCAGCGTTGACTTGTTTGGCGATGGCCACAAGATCACTCGCGAGGTCATCACGGGAGTACGCGGGTTTCGGCGAAGCTGAACCAGTTTCGTACTGACCACGGTTGTCGACGGCCAGGACGCGCACGCCCCCTTCGCTCAAGTGAGACAGCAAGGGGAGGAAGTCCTCCTTGCTGCCCATGAAGCCAGGAACGAGCAGGGCTGTCGTCCCGGCAGGGGGGGCGTGTTCGTCAGGTGCGACTTCGAGCGCTGCGAAGATACCTCGCTCCGTGCGCAGACGAACCGGACGCGCATTGTCCGGGGTCTCCAGGGTCAATAGTTGACTCATGGAGCAACATGATAGGTGCGATGTCGAAGCATCACGCAACCAATAGGACGGATAATCGTTGTTCGAACCCCTGACCTCAAGAGGTGGATTGACTGTCGGGCTGGCGCTCGGAACCACCTCGTGGCCCTGGAACGCTCACGCTCGGATCGTCGCGGTGCCATCCGCCGATGCGCCCAACCACCTTCCAGATCTTCTTTTCTCCGTTCCTAACGCCCTGCCTGCTGGACTCCCAAAAGAGGACCTCGCGCCCGTATGCGCTGCGCGCAAGTGAATTGACATCTTCTTCAATAAGTCGCAGGTGTTTTCCTAGTCTCTGGATGCCGTCGTTACTGTCCCGTAGGTACCAATAAGCAACAAGAACTACGGGCAGCACAATCACAATTCGCCAGTATCCCAGATTACTGCCTAGGGTTGCCGCAATAGCAGTGGCCGCGCCCGCATACCCAGCTAACTGTTGCCTTGCTCCGATCCTCTGCACCACCTCGGACCGAAGGGATTCGTATTCCTTCATGCGAAGCTCGATGATCTTTTCGGTGTTGTCATGCTCGCAACTGGACTCGCTCATGGCACCTCCGCCTTTCGCGTGGATGTTGCCCTACAGCAAGCCGATCAACACCTCAAGGAGCAGGCTCCCCAAACCCCGTCACAGCTACTCGGATATGGAGTTATGGGGCGGGGGACGTGGAGCTGGATCGTGCCGGATGCGAAGTCCACTGCCCATCGCCGATTCCTCATCTGGTCCAGAGCCGGCGTCTGGCGCCGTCTGCACGAAGCGGTCCTGCACCGTCTCGACGACGCCGGCCTCATCGACGTCTCGCGCGTGGTCCTCGGCACCGCCCGCGTCAGGGCGAAAAAGGGGGCGAACGCACAGGTCCGAGCCCCGTGGACCGGGGAAAGCCGGGGTCGTCGGCGTCTCAGCCGGCAACACCCACGACAGCGAAGTGCTGAAGCCCATGGTCGAGGGTCACCGAACGAGACACGACCCCCACCGCGGCCGGTACTTCAAGCCCCAGCGCCTCCACGCGGATAAGGCATACGACCGCCCGGACCTGCGGAAGTGGTTACGCGGCAGGCACATTGGAGTCTGGATCGCCCGCAAAGGGATCGAGTCCAGCGAACGGTTGGGCCGTCGAAGATGGGTGATCGAGCGCACGATGTCGTGGCTGTTCGGCTACCGCCGACTCAGCCCACGCTACGAACGCCATCCCCGTAACTACCTGGCCTTTCTCGGCCTGGCCGCTGCCCTGTGCTGCTACAAGCGACTCGTCCGCCTCACCACGTAGGACGCGGTCTTATTGCTAGCGGGACAGGCCGGCGACATCACGCAGCCGCCTCGTCCGGGGGACGACCCGCCCCGCCGCCCCACGTGGACGCGGTGTCGCGGAGATCACGCGTCCGGCGCCGGCGGGACGGGCGGTGGGACGGCCTTCCGCAGGAGCAGCGCTGCCGCACTGGTGAGAGCCAGCGGCACGCACAGGACGAAGAGGATCCGTGGGATCCCCCATCCGGCACCGATCATGACTCCGCCGAGCAGGCCGCTGGTGAGGGTGCCGATGCGGCCGATTCCGCTCATCCATCCCATGCCCGTGGCCCGCAGCGTCGATGGGTAGGCCAGTGCCCCGACCGCCTGGAGCGAGCCCATGGAACCGCCCAGGCACACTCCGAGTGCGGAGACGAGGGCCGAAAGACCGGCGTAACCCGTGCCCGCGGCCGCGGTGACACAGACGGCGAGGCCACTGAGCGCCGACGCCAGGGCGAGGAAGCGGAAGCGGTCGTACCTCCTGAGGCCGAACGACGCCAGGAGCTGTCCGCACAGGGTCCCGCCGCCGAACAGCCCGACGACGACTCCGGTGCGGGCCGCTGTCAGTCCGGCACGCGCGACCATGAGCGGCAGATAGTTGAGGAGGAGATAGACCACGCCCAGCAGGACGAAGTAGCAGAGCCAGATCAGGAGCGTCGTCGGCGCGAAGGAGCGGGAGAGCACGATCGCGCTGAGCTTCCGCGTCGGTTGCCGCTCGTCGTCCCGGCCACCGGTCAGGTCGACGTGGGAGGTGTCCCGGCCGGGCGCCAGCAGGGCAAGGCTCTCGTGGATCTGCTCGGCCGGCCGTCCGCGTGTGAGAAGGGCGCTCACGGATTCCGGGACGTAGGCCGCGATGAGGGGGACGAGCGGAAGAGGGGCGAGACCGCACAGCGCGAGCAGCGCCGGCCAGCCGAAGCCCGGGATGACGGCCGACGCGAGGAATCCGCCCGCGACCGTCCCCGCCGCGATGCCCGAGAAGGCGAGGGCCACCACCGGCGCACGGCGGCGAGCCGGCGTGGAGTCGGCGACGATCGCCATGACGACCGGCGCAACCGCACCGAGTCCCGCGCACGCCACGACGCGCAGGGTCGCGAAGACCTCGATGTCCGCGGCGAGCCCCGTCACCGCCGTGGCCACCCCGAAGACGAGGATTCCCGCGACGGTCACGCCTTTGCGCCCATACCGGTCGGCCAGCGGTCCTGCCACCGCACCGCCGACCGCCATGCTCAGCACGCCGGCGGTCACGGTGGTGGTCACCGCGCTCATCGATGTGCCCCAGTCGCGCATGACGTTCGGGTAGACGAAGCTCGCGATGGTGATGTCGAGCCCTTCGGAGACCATCACCGCGAGGCCGAGCAGGGCGATGAGCCGCTGCCGCGGTCCCATCGGGGCCGAGTCGATGAATTCCTGAACGCTCAGCCGTGGCGGGGCGGATCGTCGGGAGCCCGGTGGAGATTCGAGCGGCATGGGGGACCTTTCGTCGGTGGGGTAGAGGGGCCTGGTTCGTGATGGTTCCTCAGGTTCCGGTCCATTTCGGTGGCCGCTTCTCGACGAAGGCGCGCGGGCCTTCCAGGGCGTCCCTGCTGTGCATGCGCCGTTCCTCCCACGCGTACCGGGTGGCGAACGCCCGTTCCAGCGGCATGGTGGCGGAGACGGCCGCGGCCTCTTTGGCGGCGCGCAGGGACAGGGGTGCACAGCTCAGCAGGTCGTCCAGCCAGCCGGACACACAGGCGTCCAGCTCGTCGGCCGGCACCACCTCGTTGACCAGACCCAGCTCGTACGCCCGGGCCGCGGTCATGCGGCGGCCCGTCAGCAGATGTCCCATCGCCGCACGGAAGGGCGCCTGCCGGGTCAGTCGGAACACCCCTCCGGCACCGGCGATGAGGCCGAGCTTCGCCTCGGTCAGCGCGAACTCGGCGTGTTCCGCGGCGATCACGATGTCGCAGGCCAGGGCCAGCTCGAAGCCACCGCCCAGGGCGTAGCCGTTCACCCGGGCGATCAGCGGCTTGAACATCGAGAACCGCTCGGTCAACCGGGGCCAGCCCGGCTTGTCCCTGCTGCCGAAGGTGGAGGTGGCGGTGCCCTCGTCGACCCGGTGGACCAGTTCCTTGAGGTCCTGGCCCACGGAGAAGGACCGCTCACCGGCTCCGGTGAGGACGCCCACCCAGATATCGGCGTCCGCCTCGAAATCGTCCCAGACGTCCGCCAGTTCGGCATGCATCCGCAGATTCATGGCGTTCAGCACCTGTGGACGGTCCAGGGTGATGTAAGCGACGCGATCGCGCTTCTCGTAGCGGACGCACTGCAAGGCGTCGAGCATTCCTCATTCCTCATTCTTCGAGTGATTCGGCTCATCGGTGCAGACTGGCGGGCATGGCCATGAAGATCACGCCCTTGCGGGTGTTACGGAGCGGCGCCGTACCGGAGTCGGCCGTGCCGCCGCTCGCCGACGGAACGGTGGCGCTGTGGCTGATGCGGGCGGCGCAGGACGACGACGCCCACCGCCTCCTCGACGCCGAGGAACGGCGGCGGTGGAAGGCGCTGGTACGGGAGGACGACCGGACGCGGTATCTCGCCGCGCACGGCGGGTTGCGGCGTCTGCTCGGACGGTACTTGGGGATCCGGGCGCACGAGGTGGCGTTCGTCCGGGAGGCATGTCCGTGCTGTGGAGGACCGCACGGCCGGCCGGCCGTGCGAGGCGGGGGGGTTCACTTCTCGCTCTCGCACAGCCGGGACCTGGTGTTCTTCGGATTCGCCTCGACGCCCGTGGGTGTGGACATCGAGGCGTACCCGCAGGCCGAGGTGTCGGACAGCGTGGCGGAGGACCTGCACCCGCTCGAACGGGGCGAGTTCGCCCTGCTGCCCCCGGAGACCCGGTCGGCGGCGTTCACCCGCTGCTGGGCACGCAAGGAGGCGTATCTGAAGGGCACGGGAGAGGGGCTGGCCGGCGGACTCGGGCGAACCTACGTGGGAATGGGGCCGGAACCGGCCGCGGTGCCGGGCTGGTCCCTGACCGACGTAGGGGCCGCACCCGGTTTCGCGGCGGCCGTCGCCGTGTCACAGCAATGACCGCGTCCACCTCTCCACCGCCTCTGCCGTGGTCGTGGAGTGTTCCTCCAGCATGGTGAAGTGATCTCCCGTCACCTCGGCTATGTCATGGGGAAGATGCCAGGAGGCGATCCTCGTTTCGTCGGCCCCGTAGGGCGTGGCGGCGTGCACCAGCAGGGTGGGGGCCGCGTTCGGTTCTGGCTTCCAGTCACTGAAGAGACGCGCGTAGGCGCCCATCGCGGTCAGCCGGTAGTCGTCGACCGTGACGAGCCGGCTGTCGCGCTCCAGCATGCCGCCGACCATGACGCCGTGTCCCCGCGGATCGTCCCCGCTCGCCGGGGTGTCGAGGAGGGCGACCCCGGTGGGAGCCTTGTCCATCCGCTCCAGGGCGGCCGCCACCTCGTGGGCCACCCAGCCGCCCGCGGAGCGGCCGACCAGCAGCAGGGGGGATCCCTCCGTCATCTCGAGGATCGTCCGGGCGTGGAGCTCCGCGAGGACCTCGACCGAATCCGGGAGCGGTTCGCCCGGGAAGAACCCCGGATGGGCCAGCGCCGCCACCTTCCACGCGTCGCTGAACCCGTCCGCGAAGCGGGCGTACACGTGCACGCCGGCGATCGCGCTGAAGGAGGGCAGACACACGACCGTCGGGAGGGCCGCCCCACGACCGAGCCAGACCGGGACGCGCCGGACGGCGGGATCCGCGGGGTCGGTGAAGGTCTTCCGCATCCGTGCGGCGGCTTCGGTCAGAGGTATGGCGTCCTCGATGCGCCCGGCCGCGGCCGCCTCCCGGAACAGCTCCGTGAGCAGCCCGGAGCCGTCCGCGCCGAACCTGCCGTCGTCCACGCACCGTCCGGAGGAGACGTCCTCCAGGCGGGCGTCGATGAAGGCCGCGATGGAGGCCAGGTCGTCGTGCTCGAAGACGAGCGTGGTGGGCAGTGGCAGACCCAGCGCGCGGCTCAGCCGGTTCCGCAGCTCGATCGCGGTCAGCGAGTCGAAGCCCAGTTCCTGGCGGGTACGGTCCGCCGTGATCGTCGTGCCGGTGTGGCAGAGGGTCTCGGAGGCCTCTGCCCGTACGAGCTCCGTCACGGCGGACAGCCGCTCGGCCCCGGTCAGACCGGCGAGGAGACCGCCCGCTTTGCCTCCGTCCGGTGTGCCCGCTCCGTTTCCGGCCGCCTCGTCGACCCGATGACCCGAGGACAGGTTCGCGAACGGCGAGGCGGGCGTCGTGGTGGGGAACGGCTGGTCCTCGATCCAGTAGGGCCGGTACTGGAAGGGGTACGTGGGAAGGTCCACCAGCGTGCCGCGCCCATCGATCAGCCGGCTCCAGTCGACCGTGCCCCCGTCGACGTGCACCTGGGCCAGGGCCGTGACGAGCGATTCGGTCTCCGGGCGGTCCGCGCGCAGTGCCGCCGCGAAAACCTGATCCTGCGCGTCGGGCACGATCTTCTGCGCCAGGGCGGTCAGGACGCCGCCCGGTCCGACCTCCAGCCAGCGGACGGCACCGGCCTCGCAGACCCGTGCCACGGCGTCAGCGAAGCGTACCGGGCGGCGCACGTGCCGTACCCAGTACTCGGGGTCCACGACCTCGGCGGGCAGACCGGCCAGCACGGGTTCGTGCAGCTCCAGCCCTGCCACGACCTCACGGAACTCCGCCAGCATCGGATCCATCAGCGGCGAGTGGAAGGCGTGGCTGACCGTCAGCTGGTGGGTGCGCACTCCTTGTTCGCGCCACGCGTCCACGAGCTTACGGACCTCGGCCTCCTCGCCGGACAGCACGACGGAGACGGGGCCGTTGACCGCGGCCAGCGCAACCCTGTCCTCCAGACCGGCCAGCGCCGCCGACGCCTCGGCCTCGGAGACCTCCACCGCCGCCATGGCGCCGCCCGCAGGCAGCGCCTGCATCAGACGGCCCCGCGCCTCCACCAGTCGGCAGGCGTCCTCCAGGGACATCACGCCGGCCACATGGGCCGCGGCCACCTCGCCCACCGAGTGGCCCACGACGGCGTGAACGTCGACGCCCAGGCTGCGTATCAGCCGGTACAGGGACACCTCCACCGCGAACAGGGCCACCTGCGCGTAGCGCGTCTGGTCGAGCAGGCCGTCCTGTGCGGCGCCGAAGACCACCTCCTTCAAGGGCAGCCCGGTGTGCTCCGCAACCGCGTCGAACGACTCCGCGAAGACCGGGTGGGTCTCGTACAGCTCCCGTCCCATGCCGAGGCGTTGACTGCCCTGACCGGAGAACAGCAGCGCGGTGCCGCCCGGCCGTGCGACACCGCGGATCTCCCGGATGGTGGCGCCGCCCCGGAGGAGTACCGCCCGGTGCCGGAATGCCGCGCGCCGCGCGAGCGTGTGGCTCACGTCCACGGGGTCGGCCGACGTCTCCTCGACGGACTCACGCAGCCGTGTGATCTGGTCCCGCAGCGCTCCGGCGTCCCGCCCGGACAGCGGCCAGGGCACCAGGGACGGTACGGCGTCCCGTGAGCCGTCGCCGACCGTGCCGGCGGCGGTGGGGCCGGCGGCGGTGTCCGGCTCGGGAGCCTCGGGCGGGGCTTCCAGGATCACATGGGCGTTCGTACCGCTGATCCCGAACGAGGACACCGCCGCCCGGCGGGGCCGGCCCGTCTCGGGCCACGCGCGCCGGCTCGTCAGCAGCTCCACCGCACCCGCCGACCAGTCGACGTGCGGCGTCGCCTCGTCCGCGTGCAAGGTCTTGGGCAGGATGCCGTGCCGCATCGCCTCGATCATCTTGATCACTCCGCCGACCCCGGCCGCGGCCTGCGTGTGGCCCACGTTCGACTTCATCGACCCCAGGTAGAGGGGCCGGTCGGCGTCGCGTTCCTGGCCGTACGTGGCGAGGAGCGCCTGGGCCTCGATCGGGTCCCCGAGCTTCGTCCCGGTGCCGTGTCCCTCGACCACGTCGATGTCCCGCGCCGCGAGGCCCCCGTGCGCCAGGGCCTTGCGGATCACCCGCTGCTGGGAGGGACCGTTGGGAGCAGAGAGTCCGTTGGAGGCGCCGTCCTGGTTCACCGCCGACCCGCGGAGGACCGCGAGCACCGGGTGGCCGTTCCGCCGGGCGTCCGACAGCCGCTCGACGAGCAGCATTCCCACGCCCTCCGCCCAGCCCGTTCCGTCGGCCCCGGCACCGAACGCCCGGCACCGCCCGTCGGGCGACAGACCCCGCTGCCGGCTGAACGACAGGAAGGCGCGCGGTGTCGCCATGATCGTGACTCCGCCGGCCAGCGCGAGCCCGCACTCCCCGGAGCGCAGCGCGTGCGCCGCCTGGTGCAGGGCGACCAGCGACGACGAGCACGCCGTGTCCACCGTCACCGCCGGCCCCTCGAAGCCGAAGGTGTACGCGATGCGGCCCGAGGCCACGCCGCCGGAGAGGCCGGTGACGAGGTAGGGCTCCAGCGTGTCCGGCACCTGCGCGGTCGCGTAGTCATGATGGACGACACCGGCGAACACGCCCGTGTCGCTGCCGCGCAGCGAGGTCGGGTCGATCCCGGCACGCTCGAACGCCTCCCAGGCGGTCTCCAGGAGCAGCCGCTGCTGCGGGTCCATCGCCTGCGCCTCTCGGGGCGAGATGCCGAAGAAGTCCGCGTCGAACAGGGCGGCGTCGTGCAGGAAGCCTCCCTCACGGGCGTTGCAGGTCCCTGGGCGGTCGGGGTCGGGATGGTAGATGCCCTCGATGTCCCAACCCCGGTTCGTCGGGAACCCGGAGATGGCGTCCCGCTCCTCCAGGACGAGTCGCCAGAGGTCCTCGGGGGAACGCACTCCGCCGGGATAGCGGCATGCCATGCCCACGATGGCGATCGGCTCGCGGCTCGCCGACGTGGCGCTGTGCAGCTGCCGTCGGGTCTCGCGCAACTCGGCGGTGACCTTCTTGAGGTAGTCGACCAGCTTCTCCTCGGTACCCGTCACGTCAGGATCCCTTCAGTTCGTTGTCGATGAGGTCCAAGAGCTGGTCGACCGTCGTGGCCTCGTCGATCCGGTCGTCGAACGAGGTCTCCTCCGCGTTCTCGGAGTACCCCGAGTACTCCGGCGAGCCGTCGGCGAGCCGCGCGGTCAGGGCACGCAGTCGCTCGACGAGCCGGTCGCGGGCCGCGGCGTCGGGGCGGTCCCGTTCGACGGATGCTTCGAGCCGGGCGAGTTCGCCGAAGACCGTGCCCTCCGGTGCCCGGGCCTCCCCGCCTTCCCGGGTGAGGCCCGCGGCCGGGAGCGCGGTGAGCATGTGGCGTGCGATGGCCGTCGACGTCGGGTGGTCGAAGGCCAGGGACGCAGGCAGTTCAAGTCCGATCCGTGCTCCGAGGCGCTCGCTCAGCTCCACGGCGGAGACGGAGTCGAGTCCGAGGTCGGTCATGCTGCGATGGGCCTCGACCTCGTGCGGTCCGTCGAAGCCGGCGACCTCGGCGACCTCGCCTCGGACGAGGTCGGTCAGTGCCCGTTCCCGCAGGTCGTCGGAGAGACGCGACAGGTCGGCCCGAAGCCGTTCCACGGCCGAGGGCTCGTCCGGCGGGGACGGAGGTGCTGGTGCCTGCGCCTGCGGTTGGGCCGGGAGACCGACTCCCTCCGGCACGGACGCGAGCCAGTACCGCCGGTGCTCGAAGGGGTAGACGGGCAGGTCGACCGGGTGCGCGGGGCGTCCCGCGAAGAACTCCGGCCAGTCGACGCGAACGCCGTGCGCATGGGCCCGGGACACCGCGTCGAGCAGGGAACGCACCTCGGACCGTCCGCGGCGCAGTCCTCCGCACAGGGCGAGTTCGCCACCGGGCACGCAGTCGCCGGCCATCGTGGTGAGCTGGCGGTCGGGCCCGAGTTCGAGGAGGCAGGTGATGCCCTGGCCCGGCAGGGCGGTCACTGCGTCCGCGAAGCGGACGGCCTCTCGGACGTGGCGCACCCAGTAGTCGGGCGAGCAGAGCTGGGCCGGCTCGGCGAGCCGACCGGTCAGGTCGGAGATCATCGGGACGAGGGGCGGCCGGTAGGCCGCCTTCCGCGCCACCGCTCTGAACTCCTCCAGCATGGGGTCCATGAGCGGCGAGTGGAAGGCGTGGCTGACCCGGAGCCCGGTCACCCGGCGCCGGCGCACCCGGAAATCCTCGGCGACGGCTCGTACCGCGTCCTCGTCACCGGACACCACGACCGAGCGCGGGCCGTTCACCGCGGCGACGGTTACGGCTCCGGCAGCGGTGATGGTCGCGAGCGCGGTACGGATCTCGTCCTCGGTCGCCTCGATCGCCGCCATGGCGCCGCCGGGCGGCAGCGCGGCCATCAGCCGGCCGCGGGCCGCGACGAGCGAGGCCGCGTCCTGGAGGGACAGCACCCCGGCCGCGTGTGCGGCGCTCAGCGCCCCGATCGAATGCCCCATGACGAGGTCGGGGACGATTCCCCAGGACTCGACGAGCCGGAAGAGCGCGCTCTCCAGGGCGAACAACGCGGCCTGCGTGAAGTCGGTACGGTCGAGGAGCTCGGCCTGCGACGTGCCCTCGGGAGCACACATGACGTCACGCAACGGCCGCTCGAGGTGCGGATCGAGGGCGGCACAGGCCGCGTCGAGCGCTGTGGCGAAGACCGGATAGGCGGCGTACAACTCCATGCCCATTCCCGGGCGTTGGCTGCCCTGACCGGTGAATCCGATGGCCAGCGTCGCCTCTGCGCGAGTCCCGTCCGGCGCGAAGCCGGTGTCCTCGCCGGCGGCGACGGCCTTCAGCCGGCGCTCCAGTTCCGCCGCCCCCTCGACGACGAACGCGGTGCGCCGCGGAAAGGCAGTACGGGTGGTGGCCAGGGCGGCCGCGAGGTCGGGGACGCGGAGGCCGGGGTCGGCGCGGACCGCGTCCAGCAGGCGTTCGGCCTGGCGGCGCAGTGCCGGTCCGGTGCGGGCCGACAGCAGGACCGGCACGGTGTCGGGGAGTCCGGTCGGCGAGGCGGCGGGCAGGGGGTCGGGGGCCTGTTCCAGGATGAGGTGGGCGTTCGTACCGCTGACCCCGAAGGAGGACACGGCGGCGCGGCGGCGGTCCGCGGTCTCAGGCCAGACGGTGTGCTCTTGGAGCAGGCAAACCGCGCCCGAGGCCCAGTCCACGGCCGGGGTCGGCCGGTCGGCGTGCAGGGTGCGGGGCAGTTCGCCGTGCCGGATCGCCTGCACCATCTTGATGACAGCGCCGACGCCCGCCGCGGACTGGGCGTGGCCGATGTTGGACTTGAACGAGCCGACGAGCAGCGGGCGTTCGGGATCCCGGCGCCGGCCGTACGTCGCGAGGAGCGCGTTGGCCTCGATCGGGTCCCCGAGTACGGTCCCCGTGCCGTGCGCCTCGACGGCGTCCACGTCAGCGGGGGTCAGGCCCGCGTCGGCCAGGGCCTGGCGGATGACCTGCTGCTGGGCCGGTCCGCTCGGCGCGGTGAGGCCGTTGCTGGCGCCGTCCTGGTTGACCGCGCTGCCGCGGATCACGGCGAGTACGGGGTGGCCGTTGCGACGCGCGTCGGAGAGCCGTTCCAGGACGACGATGCCGACACCCTCGGACCAGCCGGTGCCGTCGGCGTCCGCGCCGAAGGCCTTGCACCGGCCGTCCGGTGCGAGGCCGTGCTGGCGGCTGAACTCCACGAAGGTGCTCGGGGTCGCCATCACCGCAACGCCGCCGGCCAGGGCGAGCGAGCACTCGCCTCGGCGCAGTGCCTGCGAAGCCAGGTGCAGGGCGACGAGCGAGGAGGAACAGGCGGTGTCGACCGTGAGGGCCGGGCCGTTGAGGCCCAGCGTGTAGGCGAGGCGCCCGGAGGCGACGCTGCCCGCGGTGCCGGTGCCGAGGAGCCGTTCCAGGTCCTCGGGGAGGGGCCGGGGTTCTTGGCGTAATCATGGAACATCAGCCCGACGTAGACGCCGGTGTCCGTCTGCCGCAGGGTGGCCGGGTCGATGCCGGCGCGTTCGACCGCCTCCCAGCCGACCTCCAGCAGCAGTCGTTGCTGCGGGTCCATGGCGAGGGCCTCGCGCGGGCTGATACCGAAGAACGCGGCGTCGAAGTCGCCCGGCGCGTCGAGGAATCCGCCGGAGCCGGTGGCCGAGGTGCCGGGCCCCTTGCCGTCGCCGGACAGCAGCCGCTCCAGGTCCCAGCCGCGGTCGGTGGGGAACGCGCCGATCGCGTCGCGGCCTTCGGCGACGAGCCGCCACAGGTCCTCAGGGGAGGCGACACCTCCGGGGTAGCGGCAGCTCATGCCGACGATGACGACGGGGTCGTGGCCGTCGTCCGCGCGCGGGGGGCGCGGCCCGGTGACGTCGTCCGGCCTGTGATCGAACAGTTCGTGGTCCAGGGCGACGGCCAGCGCGGCGGCCGTCGGACAGTCGAAGGCGATGGTCACAGGCAGCCTCAGGCCGGTCCGCACGGCCAGCCGGTCGCGCAGGGCAACGGCGGTGAGCGAGGTGAGCCCGAGGTGGGTGAAGGCGCGATCGGCCTCGATGCGCACGGACTCCTCGAGTCCGAGCACGCGCGCCGCCTCGTCCCGTACGAGCTCGGTCAGCGCCCGCTGCCGCGCCCTGCCGGGCAGCCCGCCCAGCCGTGCCCGCAGCCCCT
>NZ_CM002285.1:3010011-3050738 GCF_000497445.1 Streptomyces roseochromogenus subsp. oscitans DS 12.976
CGTCGAAGGCGTCGACGGCCTGCCGTGCCGTGAGTGCCGCGAGGCCCGGCGGCGTGGCATCGGGGGCCTCCTCGTCGTCGGTGACCGGGCCGAAGGCCAGGAAGGTGGCGTGGGGGGCGTCATGGGCGAGCGCGGCGGCATGGGCCGTGGCCGCCGCCGCGGCGGGGGCGACCGGGTGGGCGTCCGGGTGGGTGAACGTGCCGCAGAGGGTGAGGGTCGTGCGCCCGGTGTCGCGGGTCAAGGTGACCAGCCGGTCCGCGGCCGTCGCGTCGGCGGGGGTGGCCACCGGGTGGACGATCGTGTCGAGCGGGCGGTCCGGGCCGAGGGCGGCGAGCAGGGCGGCGGCGCCCTCGGGCGTGTCCGGCAGTTCGGTGCGTACGGTCACGGTTGCGCCGAGCCGCGTCAGCCGGGCGGCCAGGGACTCGGCCGCGGCCGGGTCGGCATCGGTCACGGCTATGTCGCGGACACCGTGGTCCACCACGAGGTGGGCCGCGAGGACGCGTGCGAGGGTGGTGCCCGCGCCCGTCACGAGGGCGGCACCGCCCTGGCGCGGCGGGACCGCGGTGATCTCGGTCGTCGCCCGTACGCGCCTGAGCCGCGGCACGAGGACCTGACCGGCGCGGACGGCGAACTCCGTCTCCTCCACGGGGGCTTCCAGGATCGCGCGCCACACGCTGACGTATGCGGCCCCGGTCCGTTCCCCCGGCTCCAGGTCGACCAGGACCGTCCGGTCGGCACCCTCGGCGAGGATCCCGGCGCGCGCAGCCGCGGCGCCCGGATCCACCCGGTCCTCGGGGCGGCCGGCCACGGCGCCCCGGGTCAGGACGACCGTCCGGCCCTCGGGCATGCCGTCCCAGGCGGGCGGCGCGGCGATCAGGTCGTCCCGTGCGTCGAGGGCCAGCAGGTAGCCGTCGAACGGTCCGGCGGCCCGCGCCGTCGCCGTGTCCGGGAAAGTCTCGATGACACCGCCGGCACGGCGCACGGCCTCCGCGAACGCCGGATCCCCGGATCCGCCCACGGCCCAGCGCGCGACCGGGGCGTCCGCCCCCGCCGCTGCCTCCCGCGCCGGCGTGCACTCCGGGACCGCCGACGACACGCCGTCCGAGTCGGCCGGCTCCGGCTCCCACGGAACCCACTTCGTGTGCCACAGGTGTTCGTGGTGGCTGGTGCCGACGCCCCGCAGCCGCGCCGGAAGTCGCGACAGCCTGCGGCGGCTGACCTTGCCGGAGCCGGTCAGGGGCAGGGCGGCGATCTCGTAGAGCTCCGCCGGAACCTTGAAGTAGCTGAGCCGGTCCCGGCACGCCGCCAGCGCCTCGGCAGGCGACCAACCGTCGGACGCGGGTACCACGTAGGCGACGGGGACTTCGCCGAGCGCCTCGTCCGGGCGGGCCGTCACGGCCGCGTCCTCGATGCCCGGGACGCTCCTCAGGACATCCTCGATCTCGCCGGGCTGGATGTTCTCGCCGGCCCGGATGATGAGCTCCTTGACGCGGCCGGTGATGGTCAGGCGTCCTTCGGCGTCGCGCCGGGCCAGGTCTCCCGTGTGGTACCAGCCGTCGCGGAGCGCAGCCGCGGTCTCCTCCGGCCGGCCGTGGTACCCGAGCAGCAGGCTCGGGCTCTTCACGAGGACCTCGCCCTCGTCGCCGGTCCGCACGTCGAGGCCGGTGCGCGGGTCGACCAGGCGCAGCTCGCTGCCGGGCACCGCGGTCCCGCAGGTGCCGGGCGGCCGGGGTGACTCGGGGCGGCTCATGGTGATCGCGCCGCAAGTCTCGGTGGAACCATAGCTGTTCACGAGCGGCGCGCCGAGCACGCGCTCGACGGCCGAGGCGAGCGCCGCTCCGGTCGCCGCACCGGTGACCACGCAGACCCGCGGCTTCGGGACCGTCCGGCCGGCCTCTTCAACCGCCTCCACGGCCTCGACCAGCTGGAAGTACATGGACGGGACGCCGAGCAGCATGGTGTACGGCTCCGCGCGCAAGGCCTCCAGCACGTCACGGGCGCCGAAGCCGGGCAGGATGCGCGCGGTGGCGCCGGTGACGGTCACGCCCAGGACGCAGAGGATGTGCGCGAGGCTGTGGAAGAGCGGCAACGGCCACAACAGCCGGTCGTCGGGGCAGAGGCCGAGGACGCCCTGGTAGGAGGAGTGGACCGACCACAGGCAGGCCCGCTGATGGGAGACCACTCCCTTGGCCGCCCCAGTGGTGCCGGAGGTGTAGAGGATCCAGGCCGGCTCGTCCAGGCCGAGGTCGTCGCGGGGACCCTGCTGCGGCTCGGTCTCGGCCAGCTCCTCGAAGGCGAGGGTTCCGGCGCCGGCGGCGCTGCCGTGCGCGAGGACGACGGTCATCCCCTTCCGCGTCGCCCTCATGCGCTCGACCTGCTCCAGGTGGGCGCCGTCCGTGATGACGAACAGGGCTCCGCTGTCGTCAAGTTGATGCGCCAGTTCGGCGTCCGACGACTGGGGGTTGACCGGTACGCCCACGGCGGAGGCGCGGGTGACCGCGAGATAGCCTTCGACGGTCGTGACGCTGTTGCCGAGGAGGATCGCGACCCGGTCGCCGCGCTGCACCCCGAACCCGGCCAAGTGGCCGGCCAGCCGCCCCGTGCGCTGGGCGAGCCGCGCGTAGGTCACCTCGCGCTCCTCGTCGGCGAAGGCGACCTTGTCCGGGCGGTCGAGCGCATGGCCTTGCAGCACTTCGGAAAGTGGCCGGATGCCTTCGACTTGCGTCACGCGTACGCTCCTGCCTGCTTGAACTTACTCATACCTCTGCCGTGACCGAGGAGAACACCGTGCGTAACGGTAGAAAGCCCGGGTCGGCGAATACAACCCCTATCTCTTCCCCTGATCCAGTGCGTCTTCCGAATTTCACAAGGAGTCATCCAGAGGCTGTGCAGAAGGCGTTCAGCCCGTCTCCTCGAACCTGGCTGGGTCCAGCAACGCAGTGCTGCGAATGCCCGCTCGGCGGGATGTGGCACGTTTCGGATCGGGAAGGTCGAGCATGCCGTCCACTCTCACTGGCATACCCACTGAATTCGATGTCATCGTTATCGGTGGTGGGCCGGCCGGTGCCACCACCGCCGGGCTCCTGGCCAAGCGCGGACACAAGGTACTGATTCTCGACCGCGAGCGTTTTCCGCGTTACCACGTCGGCGAATCCCTTATTCCGGTCGTGATGGCCCCCATGGAGGAAATGGGGCTGACCGAGCGGCTGGAGCAGCGCGGATTCGAGCGCAAGTACGGCGGAACGTTCGTCTGGGGAAGCGAGCAGGCGGCCTGGGACTTCTCCTTCGTCGACGGCGGCGACTACCCGTTCGCGTACCACACCCGGCGGGCCGACCTGGACTCGGTGATCCTGGACCGGGCGCGGGAGCTGGGGGCGTTCGTCGTCGAGGACGCCACGGTGAAGGAGCCCATCGAGGAGGACGACCGGGTCACGGGCGTCCGCTTCACCGTGCGCGGCGCCAAGGAGGCGTACGAGGTCAAGGCCTCCATGGTGGTGGACGCGTCGGGCCAGGCGCGCGTCCTCACCCGTAAGTACTCGGAGATCCACTGGCACGACAAGCTTCGCAACGTCGCCGTGTGGACGTACTTCGACAACTGCGAGCGGCTGCCGGGCGACCAGTACACCAACATCCTCATCGAGGGGATCGAGAACGGCTGGTTCTGGGGAATTCCGCTCGACAAGGGGACCGTCAGCGTCGGTTTCGTGACGCCCAGCACGGTCGCCGGCGAGACCGACCAGAATCTCGAGCAGCTCTTCCGCGACGAGGTCGAGAAGACCACGAAGCTCAAGCACATGCTGCGAAACGCCCGCCAGTCGGCCGGTTTCCGCAGCGCCCGCGACTGGTCGTACACGAACCAGACCGTCTACGGGAAGGGCTGGGCCGCCGTCGGTGACTCGGCTGCCTTCGTCGACCCGCTGATCTCGACCGGCGTCGCGCTCGCGACGACCGCGGGCAGCATCCTGTCCCGGGTCATCGACAAGGTCCTCCAGTACCCGGAGATCGAGGAGGTGGCGCTGAAGCGCTACGCCACCGCCTACCTGAGCTTCTTCAACGAGGTCCGTTCCTTCGTGGAGCGCTTCTACGACCGGTCGCTGAAGAAGGAGGACTACCACAAGCTCGCCCAGACGATCATCGACCCGGAGCAGAAGAACACTCCGGCGAACGACTTCGTCACGCTCCTCGCCGGCCTGCGCGGCAAGCACCTCGCGCTGGACATCACCGTCGACGACCTCGTCCCGGAGACCGAGCCCTCCGCCACCGCCGGGAACTGAGCCGAACATCAAAGGGAAGGAAGAACTGGTGCACGGCAAGAATTCCGCCTCCGCGGCGGCAGACCGGTACGACGTGGTGATCCTCGGCAGCGGCATGGCCGGGGGCATGCTGGGCGCGGTGCTCGCCCGCAACGGGGTGAAGACCCTCATCCTCGACGCGGGCACCCACCCGCGCTTCGCGGTCGGCGAGTCGACCATCCCGTACACCTCGGGCATGGCGCGGCTCATCGCGAAGCGTTACGACGTCCCCGAGCTGAAGGCCCTGTCGAACTACAAGGGGACCATCGAGGAGATCTCCCCCAACTGCGGCCAGAAGCAGAACTTCGGCTTCGTCTACCACCGCGAAGGGCAGCCGCAGAATTCGCAGGAGATCAACCAGCTGGTGGTCCCCATCGATCTGCGCACCGAGACCCATCTGTTCCGCCAGGACGTCGACGCGCATCTCTTCCACGTCGCGCTCAGGTACGGCGCCGAGGCGCGGCTCGCGACCCGGGTCACCGAGATCGACATCGACCCGGACGAGGGCGCGGTTCTGCGCACGGAGCACGGCGAGGAGTTCCGGGCCTCCTACGTCGTCGACGGCAGCGGCTTCCGCTCGCCGCTCGCGGAGAAGTTCGACCTGCGTGAGACGCCCACGCGTGCCCGGACCCACTCGCGCTGCCTGTTCACCCACATGATCGGTGTGAAGCCGTTCGACGACTCGCCCACCGCGCAGCCCCACGACCAGCCGAGCCCGTGGCACCACGGCACGCTGCACCACGTCTTCGACGGCGGCTGGCTCTGGGTGATCCCGTTCGACAACCACGACAAGGCCCGAAACCCGCTGTGCAGCGTCGGCCTCACCCTCGATCCGCGCAAGTACCCCAAGGGTGACACGCCCCCGGAGCAGGAGTTCGAGGACTTCCTCAAGCGGTTCCCCGAGATCGCCTGGCAGTTCGAGGAGGCGAAGGCGGTCCGCCCGTGGGTGTCCACCGGCCGGCTCCAGTACTCGGCCAAGACGGTCGTCGGCGACCGTTACTGCCTGACGTCCCACGCCGCCGGATTCATCGACGCGCTGTACTCGCGCGGTCTGGCCAACACCCTGGAGCTGGTCAACGCGCTGGGCTGGCGGCTCATCGCCGCCTCGCGCGACGGCGACTGGTCCAAGGAGCGGTTCGCATACGTGGAGGCCCTGCAGCAGGGGCTGTTCGACTTCCACGACGACCTGGTCTACAGCTCGTTCGTCGGCTTCGGCCACTACGAGCTGTGGAACGCCGTCAACCGGACCTGGATGCTCGGCACGATGAGCGGCAACATGATGGTCGAGGACGCCTACTACCGGTACAGCGAGACCGGCGACCCCGATGTCTTCCTGGAGGCCGAGCGGTCCGGGAACCCGGGTTCCCCGCTGCCGATCAGCGAGACCTTCGTCCGGTTGGGCACGCTGACCCGTGAGCTGTGCGAGGCCGTCGAGGCCGGGACGGTCGAGCCGGGTGTCGCCGCCGCGCGCATCCACGAGTACATCCAGAAGGAAGTGGACTTCATCGCGCACGCCGACAAGTTCGGGCTGCCCGAGAACCGCTGCTTCAACATGACGCGGGAGCGGATGGACGCGGCCGAGCAGTGGTCGCTCACCCAGGCCCCGCCGGAGATCGGCAAGCGCATGCTCAACGCTGCCCGCGGCATGGCGCTTGCCAAGGAGGCGGAGGCCGGAGACGGTTCCGCGGACTACTGATTCCGGTCCGCTGACCCCGGTCCTCTGAAGCGGGGCTCCCGGACCCCGCGCCCCCCGTCGGACGGCCTCGTGGATACGCCCCCCTCCCCACGGGGCCGTCCGGCAATCCGGATCCGTGTTCCCGGCCATTCCAGGCCCTTCCCTGTCCGCATCCCCGCGACCGAGGCAAGTGAGGACCCATGTCGCTCCAGCGGTACGAAGCCGATCTGCGCCGTCTGATGGCCGGATTCCCCACAGGTGTCTCGGTCGTGACGGCACTGGCCCCGGACGGCACTCCCTGGGGGATGACCTGCACCTCCCTGTGCAGCGTCGCCCTCGACCCACCCACACTGCTCGTCTGTCTGCGCGCCGGCAGCCCCACCCTCCGCGCGGCCCTCGACAGCGGGTCGCTCTCGGTGAACCTGCTCCACCAACGCGCCCGCTCCACCTCGGAGTTGTTCGGCTCGGGGGCAGCGGACCGGTTCGACCAGGTGCCGTGGGTCCCGGCGCAGAACGGCGGCCCCCATCTGATCGAGGCGGCGCACACGATCGCCGACTGCACCGTCACCGCGGAACAGACCGTCGGCGACCACGCGGTGGTCATGGCCCGCGTCACGCTCGTCACCTCGCTGTGCCGGCCGATTCCCCTGCTGTACGGGATGCGCCGCTACGGGTCCTGGGCGGAGGACGCGGAGAACGGCTTCCTGTCGTACGACTTCATCTCCTGACGGCGACGGCGGAGGGAACGGCGGACCATGGACGTCTCCGTGATCGACCCGTATCCGATGCCCGGGCCGGACCTTCTCGTCGAGAACAGGGTCGACTGGACCGTGGACCCCGAGCGATCCGCTCTGCTCGTCCTGAACATGCAGGGATTCTTCCTCCGGCCGTACGCCCGGGGCACCTCGCCGCTCGACCCGCTGCTGGCCAACTGCTCGGCCCTGATGGAGACGTGCCGCCGGCTGCGCGTGCCGATCGTTCACACCGTGCAGCCGGGCACCCAGGCGCCGGGTGAGCGCGGCCTCCTCACGGACTTCTGGGGGAAGGGCCTCGACGACGTCCTTGAGGACGCGGCCATCGTGGACGAGGTCGCCCCGGACGCGAGCGGAGCCGTGCTGTCGGCGTGGCGCTACAGCGCCTTCTTCGGCTCGGGCCTGGAGCGACAGCTGCGGTCGCTGGGCTGCGAACAGCTCGTGATCTGCGGCGTGTACGCCCATCTGGGCTGTGCCACCACGGCGGTGGACGCGTTCAGCCACAACCTGGAGGTCTTCCTCGCGGCCGACGCGGTCGCGGACTTCAGCGCCCATGAGCACCGGGCGGCGCTCGCCTGGGCGGCGAGCTGCTGCGCGGCCGTGAAGCCCACCGCGGAGCTGACGGCGGAGCTGCTCGGCGACGCCGCCCGCGCCCCCCGGAGCTGACGTCCCGGGGCGCCGCCCGACACCTCTCGTACAGGCGTCGGCCCCTTCGTTCTCACTCGACAAGGGTTACCCGCGCGGCTACTATTTTTACATGTATAAAAATTCGGGGAAGGAACGGGCCGTAAGCCCTGGAGGCGTTCTGTGGACCGTCTCCGTCGCCCAACTCATGGTCTCGCTCGACGTCTCGGTGGTGAACGTCGCGCTGCCGTCGATGCGGACGGCGCTCGGCTTCGACGAGTCGGGGCTGTCCTGGGTGGTCAACGCCTACACGCTCACCTTCGGCGGACTGCTGCTCCTGGGCGGACGGGCCGCTGACCGGTTCGGCCGCAGGCCACTGCTCCTGATCGGCCTCGCGCTCTTCGGCATCACCTCGCTCCTGGGCGGTCTCGCACAGGATCCGGGGCAGCTGATCGCCGCGCGCGCCGTGCAGGGCGTGGGTGCCGCACTGATCGCCCCGGCCGCGCTCGCGGTCCTGACGACGAGCTTCCCGGCCGGGCCGCAGCGCGGCAAAGCGCTCGGCGTGTACAGCGCCGTCACGGCCGGCGGCGCCGCCGTCGGCGTCGTGGTGGGCGGTCTGCTGACGGAGTACGTCAACTGGCGTTGGGTCATGTTGGTGAACGTCCCGATGGCACTCATCGGTGTCTGGCTCGCCCGTCATCACGTGGCGAAGGCCGGCGCGGGGGACACGGCGCGCCGACTCGACGTGGTCGGTGCGATCCTGGCCACCCTGGGCACGTCACTCCTGGTCTTCGCACTGGTCAGGACCGAGACCGAGTCGTGGGGTTCGGCATCCACGATCGGCGGTCTGGTCGTCGCGGCGGTCCTGCTGACCGGATTCTTCGTCTACGAGGGCACCTACGCCAAGGAACCGCTGCTGCGCCTGCGTGTGCTCACCAACCGGTCGGTGTCCGGCGCGAACCTCTTCATGATGATGGTCTCCATCACGATCTTCACCTCCTTCTTCTTCGTCTCCCTCTACCTCCAGCAGGTCCTCGGGATGGGAGCGCTGAAGGCCGGCCTCGCGTTCCTGCCGTTCTGCCTGGGCCTCGTCGTGGGATCGCTGTACGCGGTGAAGCTGCTCGCCCGGTTCTCGGCGCGTCAGCTGCTCATCGTCGGCGGGATCATCGGCGCCGTCGGCATGGCCTGGTTCAGCCAGATCCGGCCGGACGGCACCTTCCTGGTCGACGTCCTGGGACCGTCGCTGGTGACCAGCTTCGGCATCGGGCCGCTGCTCGTCCCCATCGCCAACGCGGCGACCGCGGGGGTTGCCCCGCACGAGGCCGGCATGGCATCAGGCCTGCTGAACAGCGCGCGCCAGCTCGGCGGCAGCATCGGCCTGGCCGCGATGGGCACGGTCGCGGCTACCGTCACGTCGGACGCGGCCGCATCGGCCTCACCGGGCCAGCGGCTCACCGACGGATACGGCATGGTGTTCGCGTCCAACAGCGGTCTGCTGATCTTCGCCGTCCTCGTCGCCGTGTTCATCCTCCCCCGCAAGGGCCCCGGCCCCATGCCGGGCCCGGCTCCCCGCCAGGAGGCCGGGCCGATGGCCCGTCCCGACGCGCGGAGGGAGAAGGCGACTCCGGCAGAGCGGGGTTGACGCAACCGACCGGTACTCGCCACCCGACCACCCGACCGGCCGCGAACGGGATCCCCCGCGCGGCCGGTCCGTCATGTGCGCGGCCTCCCGCGTACCGCTCCGTCCTCAGGGAGAGATCGTCCAGCACTCCTTCAGACGAATCCGCGCACACTGAAGCCGTCACGGCCCGAGGAGGTGCACACGGATGGTGCTGGTCGAGCGGGAGCGTCAACTCGAACAGCTTTCCGGCCTGCTGGAGAACTGCCTGCACGGAGACGGCAGCGTCGTCGTCCTCCGGGGCCCGGTGGCGGTCGGCAAGACGGAACTGCTGCACACCTTCGCCGAGCAGGTGGCGGGCGACCGGGTACGCGTCCTCAGCGCCGCCGCCTCACCGGTGGAACGGCACCTGTCCTTCGGCCTGCTCAGTCAGCTCCTGCACGGCGCCGACGCCGCGTACGCGCAGCGGGCCGAGGCCGTCATCGGCGTCGAGGCCCGGGCGGACGGCACGGTCGGCCCCCAGGTGCTTGAGGGTGTCTCACGGATCTTTCTCGACATGAGCGCCGAGGAACCGCTGCTCATCGGGGTCGACGACGTCTACCACGCGGACGCCGACTCGCTGCAGTGCCTGCTCTTCCTCGCCCGTCGGCTGCGCCGGTCGCGCATCATGCTCGTCCTGGGCGACCAGGACCGCTCCGGGGCCCGGCACGCGGCTCTTGGCACCGAGCTGTCGCGTCATCCGTACTGCACCCAGATCCGGCTGGCTCCGCTCACCTGCGACGGCGTCGCGGCGCTGCTCGCGCACGACCTCGACGCGCATGTGGCGCACAGTCTCGCCTCGGCCGCGTTCGCCGTCACCGGCGGCAATCCGCTGCTGGTACGGGCACTGGCCGAGGACTGGGAGGCGTCCACCCGATCCGCGGGCAAGGAACCGCCCACCGGCCCCGTGGTGGGAGACCGCTTCGCCGAGCGAGTCGTGAGCTGTCTCCACCGGCTCGAACCGGACGCGCTCGACGTGGTCCGCGCCATCGCCGTGCTCGGTGAGGCACCCCGCACGGAGCTCGTCGCCAGGCTCAGCGGAGTCGGCGCCATCGAGACCCGCGCCCTCGTCGAACTGCTCAACGCATCGGGGCTGCTGCACCACGGCCGCTACCGCCATCGCGCCGCCCAGGACGCCGTCCTGAGGGACTTCGGGGCGCCCGGGCGCATCGCGTGGCACCGGCGCGCCGCCGCGATGCTGCACGCCGAGGGCGGTCATTCCACCTCGATCGCCCATCAGCTCATCGCCGCCGGCGAGACGGACGAACCGTGGGCGACGGCAGTGCTGCAGGAATCCGCCGCCAGCGCGACAGCCAGCGGCCAGGTCGACTTCGCCCTCGACTGCCTCGAACTGGCCCACTCCCTCGCCGACGACGAACAGCAGCGCGCCGTGAGCCGTGCGGTGCTCGCCGAGGCCGAGTGGCGCGTCGACCCCGCACGCGCCGTACGCCATCTCGGACAGCTCGCGGACGCCGCGAACCGGGGGCTGTTGACGGAGCGTCAGTCACTGGCCGTACTCGAGTACCTCCTGTGGCACGGCCGAGTGGACGAGGCGGCCGCGACGCTCGACCGGCTGGCCGCGACGGCGACCGGACCGGAAGCGGTGGAACTCGGCGCCGTGCGCGCCTGCCTGGAGCTCTGCTACCCGACTCAACGCCGACGCGTGGGTACCGGAACCCCGGCCCCCGCACACGGGGACCCGCGCTCCGGCAGCGCCCCCTCACTGGTCACCACCGTGCTCACGGCCGTACGGGGCGATGTGGCGGTGTCGGGCGACCACCTCTGGCAAGGCCTGCGCACCGACGAGCCGCTCGCCAGGATCTCGTTGGGCCTGCTGGCGCTGGCCAGGCCCGAGCGGCTCGCGGCGGTGGCGCCTTGGTGCCTGCCGATGCTCGCGGACGCCGCCGGTCACGACGGTCCGGACTGGCGGGGACTGTTCACCGCGGCGCGCGCCGACGCCGCACTGCTCCGGGGCGATCTGCCGGCCGCCGGCCGGTTCGCCTCGGCAGCCCTGGACGAGACATCGAGGGCGAGTTGGGGGGTGCTGGCCGGCGCGCCGCTCGCCTGTCTGCTCACCACCGCCGTGGAGACGGGGCGTTACGAAGACGCTGCCGGATATCTGAACATGCCGACACCGGGCGCACTGCTGGAGACGCCGTTCGGACTCAGGTACCTGCGGGCGCGCGGGCAGTACCACCTCGCGGTCGGCCGCCCCTACGCCGCCCTGAGCGACTTCAGGACCTGCGGCCAGCTCCTGCTGGACTGGGAGGCCGACGGCCCCCAGCAGATGCCGTGGCGGATCGACGCCGCCCAGGCCCTTGTGCGCCTCGACCGCTTGGACGAGGCGCGCACGCTCCTGGAGGAGCAGCTCGACGGCCTTCCCGCCGACGACGCACGCACCCTCGGCCGGGCGCTGCGGCATCTGGCCGCGACATTGGAGCCGCACGAGCGGCCGGGCCTGCTCAACGACTCGGTGGAGGCGTTGCAGGCGGCCGGCGACCGGGTGGAACTCGCCCACACCCTCGCCGACCTCGGCAGCGCTTATGCCGCGACCGGTGACTCACGGCGGGCCAGGCCGACCCTGCGCCGGGCGTGGCGGGCGGCGCAGGAGTGCCACGCGGAGCGCCTGGCCCGGTTCCTGCAGCCCGGTCTCGCGGGTACGTCGCCGGCGGGGCCCGCCTCCGGAGGAGCAGCCCTGCGAGGCGATCGCGCAGCCGAGCTCAGTGCGGCCGAGCGCCGGGTCGGGGGGCTGGCCGCGCAGGGCCACAGCAACCGGCAGATAGCACAGCGGCTGTGCATCACCGTGAGCACCGTCGAGCAGCATCTGACGCAGGTATACCGAAAGCTCCGGGTGAGGAACCGCACCGACCTTCCGGTGTTCCTGGAGACGGCGGACAACGAATCAGGGGTGGACCCCTTACTTGCCGACTCCTTTTCGAATTCCTCCCCCTATTCCCCCTAGAGAGCCCGGTGACTTCCTTCACAGAGGGAGGGGTATCCGCAGCCGGTAATTCCTCGACTAGGCTGAATCCGCGACTCTTTCACAGAGTATCGAGGGCTTTCCACCGACATCAGCGAGGGGCAGTCAGAATGATCCTCAGTGAAGAAAATACCCCCTGGGCCGCCTTGCGGAGCGGACCGACCATATTGGGCGTCGGTACCGCGACCCCGGATTCATCCTATTCACAGGAAGACCTCCTGGACATGTACGAGATCCAGGACAGGCGGATCCGTTCGGTCTTCCTCAACAGTGCGATCGAGCGGCGTTTCCTGAACGTTCCGCCGTACGGTGACGACGGCCGGCCCCGCATGGAGACGCAGGGCGAACTGCTCGCCAAGCACAAGGCGCGGGGCATCGAGATGGGCTCCCTTGCGCTGCAGTCCTGCCTCAAGCGGATCGGCGCCGCGGTCAGCGACATCGGCTATCTGGTCTGCGTGACCTCGACCGGTCTGCTGACTCCCGGTTTCAGCGCTCTCCTCATCCGGGAGCTGGGCATTCCCACCGACTGCAGCCGTCTCGACATCGTCGGCATGGGCTGCAACGCGGGCCTCAACGCCCTCAACGCGACCACCGGCTGGGCCTCGGCCAACCCGGGGAAGATCGCCATGATGGTCTGCATCGAGGTGTGCTCGGCCGCGTACGTCTTCGACGGAACGATGCGCACCTCCGTCGTCAACAGCCTCTTCGGTGACGGGTCCGCGGCGATCGCCGTCTCGCACGCCCCGGAGAAGTCCGGCCCGCAGGTGCTGAAGTACGCCAGCTGCATCGTCCCCGACGCCGTCGACGCCATGCGCT
This sequence comes from Streptomyces roseochromogenus subsp. oscitans DS 12.976, assembly GCF_000497445.1. Classification (NCBI taxonomy): domain Bacteria; kingdom Bacillati; phylum Actinomycetota; class Actinomycetes; order Kitasatosporales; family Streptomycetaceae; genus Streptomyces; species Streptomyces roseochromogenus. Next base: position 3,022,808 of record NZ_CM002285.1, read on the forward strand.
TCGACTGGGACGACGACCAGGGCAAGTTCAGCTTCTATCTGGACCGCGACGTCCCCTACGTGGTGGGCGCGCACGCCGAGGGCGTCATCGCGGATCTCCTCAACGGGACCGGTCTGCGGCGCAGTCAGATCGCGCACTGGCTCGTGCACTCGGGTGGCAAGAAGGTCATCGACTCGGTGTCGGTCAACCTCGGCCTCACCCGGCACGACGTGCGGCACACCACCGACGTACTGCGCGACTACGGCAACCTCTCCAGCGGGTCCTTCCTGTTCTCGTACGAGCAGCTGCTGCGGGAAGGCGTGACGCGCCCCGGCGACTACGGCGTCCTCATGACCATGGGCCCCGGTTCGACCATCGAAACGGCGCTCGTCCGCTACTGAACCACGACCTCCGTACCGAATTTCCCTTGTCGACCAAGACGATCAGGACTCAGACATGTCTTCCTCGGACCTCGCCCAGGCCCCGTCCCCCGACACCACCCTCGAGATCGACAGCACACGTCCGCTGTGCCCCCTGCTGATCGCGGACGTCAACAACTTCTGCGACCGCCTTGAGGACGCGAACGGCACGACGAGCGCCGTGATCCGGCTGCACGGCACGGGCCCGGCCGAGAACTGGCCGGGTGCCGTCGGCATCGATGTGGTGAGCCACTGGGAGAAGGCCCTGCGCCGGCTCGAACAGGGCCGGTTCGCCAAGATCGTGACGGTCGAGGGCGTCTGCAGCGGCCCCGCCCTCGATGTTCTCCTCACCGCCGACCACCGGATCGGCGCGCCCGGCATGCGTATCGCCGTACCGGTGAACAACGACGGTGTCTGGGCGGGCATGGCCGTGCACCGGCTCACCAACCAGCTCGGTGGCCTGCACGCCCGCCGGCTCGTCCTGTTCGGCGCCGAGCTCTCGGAACAGCGGGCGCTGGCGATGGGTCTGATCGACCAGACGTCCAAGGATCCGGCCGCCGTCGCCGCGCGGCTGGCCGCGCGCTTCGCCCGGCTGGATCCCGCCGAGCTCGCGATCCGGCGGCAGCTCGTCAACGAGGCCGGCGTGACCGCCTTCGAGGAGGCGCTGGGCAAGCACCTCGCCGCCTGTGACCGGACGTTGCGCCGGACCAGGGGTGAGTTCGCGAGCGCACGCGGCAACGCCTGATGACCGCCGAGGAAGGAGCGCGGAACATGACGGTGCGTCCCGTGACCGGCCCGGAGCGGTGGTCCGCCCCGGCACCGGTCTTCAGCGGCTCGCTGCTGGCCGACGCCAACACGTTGAGGGCGTACACGGCCGAGGCCGAGAAGCTGCTCATGGAACTCCCGGCCAGGCCCGGGCGGGACCCCGGCCAACAGCAGCTCGCCGCCGAGGTCATCGCCGACCAGCGGCGGGTGCGCGGGGCGTTCCTGGAGCTGCACGCCGAGCGGGTCTACCACGAGCTGACCGGGGGCCTGCGTGAGCAGCGCTCGCTGTCCGAGCTGGTGTTCGCCGCCTCCGAGGCCTTTCCGGGCCTCACCCCGACCGAGGCCCAGATGGCCGCGGAGCGCGAGTGCGAGCAGGCCGACAAGGACGGGCGGGAGATCGACCAGGGCATCTTCTTCCACTGGGTTCTGCGGTCGTCGCAGGCCGGCGCTCATCTGATGCACGCCATGCTGCGGCCCACCCGGCGTGCCCGGTCGCTGCTCGGCGAGTTCGACCGGACGGGCATCCTCGAACTGGGCACGGTCCGGCTGGAGCGGGTCGACCGGGCGGCGCACATCACCCTGTGCAACGGCCGGTTCCTCAACGCCGAGGACAACCAGCTCGTCGCCGACCTGGAGACGGCCGTCGACCTCGCCCTGCTCGACGACCGCGTCAAGGTGGGGGTGCTGCGCGGCGGGAAGATGACCCACCCTCGCTACCAGGGCCGCCGGGTCTTCTGTGCCGGGATCAACCTGGTCGATCTGCACCAGGGCCGGATCTCGTTCGTGGACTTCCTGCTCCGCCGCGAACTCGGCTACCTCCACAAGCTGATCCGCGGCATCCGGGTCGACGACGCCTGGCCCCGGCCCCTGGTGGAGAAGCCGTGGGTGGCCGCCGTCGACACCTTCGCCATCGGCGGCGGCATGCAGATGCTGTTCGCCGTCGACCATGTCGTCGCCGCCGCCGACTCCTACTTCAGCCTTCCGGCTGCCCAGGAGGGCATCGTGCCGGGCATGGCCAACCTCCGGCTGACCGCGCTCGCGGGCGGGCGGCTGTCGCGGCAGGTCATCCTGTCCGGCCGCAAGCTCTGGGCGCGCGAGCCCGAGGCGCGGGCCGTCTGCGACGAGGTGGTCGACCCCAAGCTGATGGACGCGAGTGTCGACGCGGCGGCGGACCGTCTGGCCAGCCCGGCCGTGGTCCCGAACCGGCACATGATCAATCTCGCCGAGGAGCCGATGGACCGTCTGCGTGCGTACGCCGCCGAGTTCGCGCTCGAACAGGCGCTGCGGCTGTACAGCGCCGACGTCATCGACAAGGTGGACCGGTTCAGCGCCGGTGCGTCCTCGGAGCGACGGACGGGAAGCGGCTCGTGAGGCCCGTCGACGCGATGCTGGAGGTGCTGCGGGACGAAGGCGTGACCCGGGTCTTCGGCAATCCGGGCACGACGGAACTGCCCTTCGTCGAGGCGGTCACGGCGGCCCCGGACCTCGAGTATGTGCTGGGCGTCCAGGAGGCCTCCGTGGTCGCGATGGCCGACGGGTACGCACGTGCCACCGGCCGCCCGGCCTTCGTCAGCCTGCACATCGCCGCCGGGCTCGCCAACGGCATGGTCGGGCTCCTCAACGCCAGCCGGTCGCGCACGCCGCTGGTGGTGACGGCGGGACAGCAGGACCGCCGCCACCTGGCACAGGACCCCATGCTCTCCGGCGACCTGGTGGGGATCGCCCGGGCGGCCGTCAAGGACACCTTCGACGTCCAGCACGCCTACGACCTCCCGGGCATGCTGCGCCGGGCCTTCGCGCTGGCCGTCCAGCCGCCCGCGGGCCCGGTCTTCCTCTCGATCCCGATGGATCTCCTGGAGGAGGAGACGTCCATCGACCCGCCGCCGAAATCGAGGCTGGGCGGGCTCGGCCCCGCCCCCGGCTGGCCGGAGGCCGCCGAGCGGCTCGCCGCCGCCGAACGGCCCGCGATCGTCGCTGGAGACGGGGTGGGACGCAACGGTGCCGTCGCCGACCTGGTGGCGGTCGCCGAGGCGATCGGGGCCACCGTCTACCACCAGCCGATGCACGACGGAGTGGACTTCCCCACGGTGCACCCGCTCTACGCGGGCATGCTCGACGCCCGCTACTCGGCGATCCGTACCGCTCTCGCAGGCCACGACGTGGTGTTCATCGCCGGCACCCGGGCGTTCATGGCGCACCACTACGAGCCCGGTTCACCGATCCCCGACGGCACCGCCGTCATCCAGCTCGACGACGACCCCGGCGAGCCGGGGCGGACCTTCCCCGTGGCGCTCGGTCTGGTCGGTGGGGTCCGGACCACGCTTGCGGCGCTCGCCGCGCAACTCGCCGGGAAGGTGCCGGAGGCGCCGTCACGCGTCCAGGCGATCGGCCGTGTGCACGACGCCACCCGCGCCCGGGTGCGAAAGCGCGCACTGGCGGGCTACGGCGACGCCCCGATGGACCCGCTGGCCGCCGTACACGCCGTCGTCTCGGGGCTCCCTGCGGACTCCGTGGTGGTGGAGGAGGCGATCACCAGCGGGCTGCTGCTGCGCAGCGTCCTGCCGCTGGAGCGCCCCCGTTCGTACGTGCACACGGTGGGCGGTGGGCTCGGCTCCGGTATCGGCGCCGCGATCGGCTCCCGGATGGGGGATCCCACCCGTCCGGTCGTCGCCGTGCTCGGTGACGGCTGCACCCTGTTCGGGCTCCAGGGGCTGTGGAGTGCCGCCCACTACCGCGTCCCGGTCACCTTCGTGGTGATGAACAACGGCGAGTACCGCACCCTCAAGGAGACGGCCGCCCGACGGGGCCGGGACCGGGCCGGCCGCCGCGTCGGCAGCCTGGACCTCACGCCACCGCGTCTCGATCTGACGCCCGCCAGGGACTTCCTGGGTCTCACCGACGGAACGCCGGGCGGTCCCGACGGCCTGGATCTCGCGCCGCCCGAGCTCGATTTCTCCCGCGTCGCCGAGTTCTTCGGCATCACCGCGGTGCGCGCCCGCTCGACGGACCATCTCGCCGAAGCCGTGGCGCGGGCCGCCGCGGGGGACGAGCCCGTCCTCATCGATGTCCCCATCACGAGCTACGCCGGCAGCGCCTGACCGGCCCCACGCGCGCCCGGAGAACAGCAACAGAACGTCAGGAGGAAGCCATGACAAGCCTGGTCGATGTGGACGGGCTCGCCGGGACGGTGTTCAGCGACGGCTGGCGGGCCGCGTCCGGTGGCGCGGTCGTCGACGTGGTCGAACCGGCGACCGGGAAGACGCTCGCCCAGGTCGGTGTCGCCTGTGCGTCGGACGTCGCGCGTGCCGCGGCTGGGGCGGCGCGGGCACAGCAGGCGTGGGGCGCGCTGCCCCCCGCCGGCCGTGCGGCAGTGCTGCGGCGCGCGGCGGCCGTACTGGAGGAGCACCGTGCCGAGGTCGTCCAGTGGCTGGTCCGCGAGGGCGGTGCCGTACGGGCGAAGGCGGAGACCGAGATCGCGGACGCGGTGGAGGAACTCGTCCAGGCGGCGGCCCTGCCCACGCAGCCGCACGGGCAGGTCCTGCCCTCCGGACCGGGCCGGTCGAGCCTGGCCCGCCGGGTGCCGCTGGGCGTCGTCGGGGTGATCAGCCCGTGGAACGTGCCGCTGCTCCTCGCCCTGCGTTCGGTGGCCCCCGCACTCGCCCTGGGCAACGCCGTGGTCCTCAAGCCGGATGTCCGTACCCCGGTCTCGGGTGGCCTGGTCGTAGCGCGTCTTTTCGAGGAAGCGGGACTCCCGGAGGGTGTCCTGCACGTGCTGCCGGGCGACGCGCAGGCCGGCAGTGCGCTGACGGCCGACCCGACGGTGGCGATGGTGTCGTTCACCGGCTCCACAGCGGTCGGCCGGGAGGTGGGCGCCGTGGCGGGGCGCACCCTCAAGCGGGTCTCGCTGGAGCTCGGCGGCAACAACGCGCTGATCGTGCTGGACGACGCCGGCCTGGAGGCGGCCGCGGCGGCGGGGGCCTTCGCCTCCTTCTTCCACCAGGGCCAGATCTGTATGGCGGCGGGGCGGCACATCGTGCACGCGTCGGTCGCCGAGGCGTACGTGCGCCGACTGGTGGAGGAGGCCCGGCGGCTCACCGTCGGCGATCCGTGGGCAGACCGTGTCGACCTGGGGCCCGTGATCGACGGCAGGCAACTGCAGCGCATCCACGGGATCGTCGGCGACAGCGTCGCGGCGGGGGCCGAACTGCGGTGCGGCGGTGTGCCGGACGGACCGTTCTACCCGCCGACCGTTCTCACCGGGGTCACCCGGGACATGCCCGCGTTCACCGAGGAGATCTTCGGCCCCGTGGCACCCGTCGTGGTCGTCCAGGACGACGACGAGGCGGTGGCCGTCGCCAACGACACGGAGTACGGTCTCGTGGCCGCGATACGGACGGGTTCGGTCGAGCGGGGGCTCCACCTGGCCGACCGACTGCGCACGGGCATGATCCATGTGAACGACCAGACCGTCAACCACCAGGCGGTGGTACCTTTCGGCGGCTTCGGCGCCTCGGGCAACGGCGCCCGGCACGGAGCTCAGTTCGCCTGGGACTCGTACACCCAGTGGCAGTGGATCACGGCCCGGGGGGACGAGTCGGCCTAGCACCACACCCTCATGACGGACGAGGCCGCAGCCCACGGGCTGCGGCCTCGTCGTCGCTCTGCGCGCGGCACTCAGGGGGTGTTCGCCAGGCGGGGGCCCGTGAGTTCGACGCCCCCGTCCGGGTTCCGTCGTCCGGCGAAGCCGGAGCGCAAGAGGACTCCTCCGCTGCCGGGGGCGTAGCGGTCGCCGATGACGTCGAAGGGCAGGGTCCGCCCCCGCGCGCACACCTCTCCCGCCTGGCCGGTGCGGAGGTTCTCCCCCAGGGCACCGCGCACGCTCAGCCGTACGCCGGGGGCCGCCCCGACCACCTGGCTCCCGCCGGCGGACATGTCCTGGCCGGCCCGGTACATGCTCACCGCCCAGGGCAGCACGCTCCCACCGGGCGCGAACTCGGCGCGCAGAGCCGTCTCGGGCAGGATCTCGGCGTGGCGGGCCACGACTTCGGGTGCGCAGGGTGCGCCCACGAGGACGACCATCCGGGGCCGCGGCGGGCGGGGCTCGCGTTCCAGGCGGTCCAGAACACGCGCGTACTCGGCCGACTCGTACACGGCGACGGCCCCGTCGAGGCCCGCGCCGAGTCCGCTCGGCTGCGCGTGCAGCGTGCTGCCCGATCCGAAGGCCCACCACATCGCGGACAAGGTAGCGGGCCCCACGGGTTGTTCGGCTATGGCAACCGTCTGGCCGGCGGGTCCGATCTGCTCGGACCTCGCGGCCATCGCCAGATGCCAGGCCCGGTGGTCCACGAGGTGACCCGAACTCCACTCCCCGGCCTCCTCCGCCGTCAGCAGGTAGGCGGGCTCTTCGGGTGCGGAGCGCGGCAGCGCCCGGTCGACGGAGCGCGCTGCGATCCGCTTCCACAGTCCGGGATCGTCCATCAGGAGCCGCCGCCGGCAGCCGGCGTGATCCCATGCCGCCCAGGTCGCGCGACCGCACAGCACCGTGTCGGCGCCACTGACGAGGGCGATCCGGCGGGTCTGGCCGGCCGGCAGGCCGCGGCGTACCGGGACGCACACACCGCCGGCCTTCATCACCGCCAGCTGGGCCACAAGCGCCTGCCGGTGGTCGGAGCAGTGCACGACGACCGGATCCCCCAGCTGGACGTCGGCGACCAGCAGCGCCGTGGCGAGCTGCGCGGAGAGCATGTCGGCCTTGCTGTACGAGAGGCTGTACGGCCCGTCGCGCACCACGACGGCCCGCGAGTGGCGCCGGGCGGCCCGGCTGAAGAGCCCGTCGAGTGTCCGGACCGACTCGGCCGGGTGGTCCTCATGTCGGGTGCCGGGGCGGACGGAATCCCGGGGTTCGGCCGAGAGCATGTCTGGTTCTCCTTCTGGTCTTTGTCCTGCTCCTGCTGCTTCCCGCCCTGCTTTTGGCCTGTCGTCGGTCTGCTGCCGCTACGCGGCGGGGGGGACGGACGAGGAGTGTTCCGGCTCCCGTCCGGGTTGTCCGGCCCTCACCTCCGGCACGATCACGGGCTTCGCGTACGTCCGTGTCAGCACAGGGCCTGTCATCGCCGTGGTCACCAGTGCCATGACGACCAGGAGCGAGTACAGCCCGCCGTCGAGCAGCCCGGCCTGGAGCCCTACGCCGAGGATGACCAGCTCGGTGAGGCCACGGGTGTTCATCAGCGCGGAGAGCGCCGTGGCGGGCCTGGCGGGCAGCCCCATGCTCCGGGCACCCAGATACGTCCCACCGAACTTGCCGACCACGGCGACGAGCAGGACGGCGGCCAGTTCGGTGATCTCCGACCAGCCGAACTGCCGGAGGTCCACCTTGAGTCCGGCGACGACGAAGTAGACGGGCAGCAGCACGGAGGTCACGGTGCGGGTGCGCTGCATGAGGTCGGCGCGCAGCCGCTCCGTGCCTTCGCTCGGCATGATCAGTCCGAAGAGGAAGGCACCGAAGATGTAGTGCATGCCCATGGCCTCGGTCGCCGCGCCGCAGAGCAGGGCGCCGATCAGCAGCTGCGCGTAACGCCAGGCCGTCGCGGGCTCATGGCCGTCGCCCCCGCTGAGGCGGTGTCGCAGCCAGGGGCGTACGACCAGGACGAGTACCAGGACGAACGGGATCATGAGGGCCACCCGCCAGTGGGCGCCCGCGCTGCCGATCGCGGCCTGCACCCCGGCCAGGGCGGTCCACGCGACGATGTCCACCAGAGCCGCCGCCGCCAGGGCGATACCGCCGAGCGCGGTGGCAGCGAGTCCTCGGTCGGAGAGAATCCTCGCCAGCACGGGGAAGGCCGTCACGGACACGGCCAGGCCGATGAAGACGATGAAGGCGGCCTTCTGGTCGGTCGCGTGGTTCCGCAGCAGGAAGAAGCCGAGGCCGATGCCGAGGACGAACGGCACCGCCGTCGATCCGAGGCTCACGACCGCGGCCATCCGCCCTCGGCCGCGCAACGCCTGGCGTTCGATCTCCAGTCCCACGCCGAACATGAACAAGGTGACGCCGACATCGGCCATCGCGCTCAGCAATGGCCGTATCGCGTGGGGAAACAGGGTGTCGGAGACCTCCCCGTTGAGGAGGGTCGGTCCGAGGAGCACGCCGGCGAGGATCTCGCCCACGACGGGCGGCTGTCCGATCCTGGTGGCGAGATGCCCGAGTCCATGGGCGAGGACGAGAATGAACGCGAGGTCGAAGAGGAGTAGTGCCACCTGATTGCTGCTCATGGCGACCACTCTCCCTTCAGCCGCCTACAGAGGCTCTGAACGGTCTCTGATGGCCCGCGGCACCCCACCGTCCACTCCGGCAAGGACTATTCCTCGCCGCGGGACTGCGGGCAGGCACGCGTGTTCCCCACGGCGCACAGGGCGCCGCGGGGAACACGGCCAAGAGGAGCTCTAGGCGACCGAGACGGTCGCCTGCAGCAGACGCGCCACGGCGGCACTGCGATGGGTCAGCGGCTCGCGCTCGGCACACTCGGCCGCGTAGAGCCGCATCAGCTCGTGGAACCGGTACGCGCCCCGGCCGGCCTCGACGAGCAGATGTCGGCGGGCGAGCAGCCTCAGCGTGCCCGCCGCCTCCGGCTCAGTGGTGCCTGCCAGGTCGGCCGCGGCCGACACGGTGATCAGCCCGGCGCTGTAGAGCCCGAGGAGCCGGAACATCCGCGCCGCCTCGTCGGGCAGTGCCTGGTAGGACGTCTCGAACAGGGTGTGCAGACTCGTCGAGGCGTCGCCTCCCACCGCCAGCCGGTCGAGCCGGCCGTGTTCCTCGGCGATGTGCTCGACCAGCGCCGACAGGGGTACGTCCTGGTTGGCGGCCAGCGTCTCGGCCATCATGCGCAGTGCCAGGGGCCGTCCACCGGACAGTCCCACGAGGCGCCTGGCCACGGCCTCCTGGTGCCGGAGCCGGTCGCCGCTGAGACATCGGAGCAGCGACAGGGCGTCCTGGGTGCCGAGCGGTTCGAGCCGGAGCAGATGCGCACCGTCGCGGACCGCGAGGCCGCCCAGGCGCTGCCGGCCGGTGCTGAGCACACAGGAGGACCCGCCCGGGATCAGTGGGCGTAGCTGGTCGGCGCTGAGCACGTCGTCGAGCATCACCAGGACGCGCTTGCCGTGCAGCAGGCTCCGGTACAGCGTCGCGCGGCTCGCCAGATCCGCGGGGATGCGGGCGTTGTCGACCCCGAGGCTGCGCAGCACCTGGAGCAGGGCTTCGGAGGCGCTCAGCGAACGGCCCTCCATGCTCGTGCCATGCAGATCGACGTAGAGCTGCCCGTCCGGGAAGTGCCCGGACAGCCGGTGGGCCAGCTCGAGCGCGAAGGCGCTCTTGCCGACACCGGCCGGTCCGTCGATGACGACGATGGGCGTGGAGGCACCCCGCGGGTCGTTCTCGGTGAGCAGCCGCGCCAGTTGTTCCAGTTCCTGGGAACGTCCGACGAACCCCCTTGCCACCGGGGGAAGTTGTGCGGGCCTGGGCGTCTCCGAGAGCACCAGCCGGGCCGCGGGGGGCTCCGGAGCGGGTGCCCGGGTGCCGACCGCGGTGACCGTGCCCGTACGGGCGGCTCCGGTCGGGGTGACCGGGCTGCCGGCGAGGATCTGCTGGTGCAGCGTCCGAAGTTCGGCGCTGGGATCGATGCCGAGCTCGTGCCGCAGCAGCCGCCGGGTCTCGGCGTAGACCTCCAGGGCGTGCGCCTGACGTCCGCACCGGTACAGCGCCGTCATCAGCAGCCAGCGCAGCTTCTCGCGCAGCGGCTCCTCGGCCACGGCCCCGAGCAGTACGGTGACCGCCTCGACGGGACGGTCCGCCTCCAGCATGTCGCCGGCCCACTCCTCGACGGCCGTGAGCCGGAGGTCCTGGAGCCTCGTGCGCTCCATCACCGCGAACGGCCCGGGAACGCCGGAGTGCGCCTCCCCGTGCCACAGGGACAACGCGGACTCCGCGTGGTCCAGCGCCTCCTGGAGCCTGCCCTCCGCGCGTGCACGCCGTGCCTCGGTGTGACGGCGGGCGAAGAGCGTGGCGTCCACCGCCTCGGGGTCTGTCTGGAGCGCGTAACCGCCGGCGGTCGAGATCAGCAGTTCACCGCTCTCCCGCCTGCTGCGTTCCGGTTCGAGGGCCCGGCGGAGTCCGGCCACGTAGGTGTGGACCCCGTTGGACGCGGTCTGCGGGATGTCTCCGCCCCACACCGCGTCGATGATGTGGTCCACACTCACGACGTCGTTCGCCCGGCCGGCGAGCAGCGCGAACACGGCCCGCTGTTTGGGCGGCCCGAGAGCGACTTCTCTGCCATGCCGCCAGGCACGCACCGGACCCAGCAGCTGTACTGCCAGGGGCTCCCCCGCTATCGCCATTGCCCTGTCGCCTCCTGAGGTCGTGGTCGCGGTGTCACCGGACCGCTTCTGCCAGTGATTTCAGACGTACAGACGCTTCTCGGGTTCGGTGTCCGGCGCCACCGCGCCGCTCTCGGCCGCACGCGCCACCAGACGGTCGGCCACACACCTCAGCTTCTCCCTGGTCTCCTCCAGCTCGCGCTCAGGTACGGAGTGCTCGACGACCCCGGCACCGGCCTGGAGCCAGGTCTCACCGTTCCGGCGGAAGACACTGCGCAGGGCGAGCGCGGCGTCCATGGAGCCGTCCTGCGCCACCGTCATCACCGTGCCGGCGTAGAGGCCGCGCTCCCGCGGCTCGCAGTCCGAGATGGCGTCGTACGCGGCGTGCTTGGGCACACCCGAGGCGGTGACGGCGGGGAAGACGGCGGCGAAGGCGTCCCAGGGACTGGCGTCCTGCGGCATCCGGCCCACGACCTTGGAGGCAAGATGCTGAACGGAGCCCCGCTCCTTGATCACCATGTACTCCTGCACGACCACCGTCTCCGGCCGGCAGGGCCCGGCGAGTTCATCGACGGCGACCTTCACCGAGATGGCGTGCTCGTGGAGTTCCTTGGGGTCCGCCAGGAGGTGTTCGCGTCGCCGCCGGTCCTCTTCGGCGTCGCCGGTCAGGGCCCGGGTGCCGGCCAGCGGCTGGCTGGCGACGGTGCGGTCCGGTTCGACTTCCACGACGGTCTCCGGGCTGAACCCCAGAGCCTGAAGGTCTCCCATGTTCAACAGGTAGGACCGCGCAGGCGTGTTGGCGCGGCGTCCGACGAGGTAGCTCGCCGGGAAGTCGATGTCGGAGGTGACGGGGACGATCCGGGACACGACGGCCTTCTGCAGTTCTCCGGCGCGTATACGGTCCACGACGGTGGCGACGGAGGCGCGGTAGGCCGCGGCGCCGACCTCGATGTCCGTGCCGACCGGCCGGTCCCGGGCATCCGGTTCCGCCTCCAGGCCGGCCAGCGTCTTCTCGACGAGGGTCATCTCCTGCGGGTCCAGACCGCGCACGAGGGCCTGGCCCTGGGACAGGCGTATCTCCGTTCTCGGAACGACGAGATGGAGCAGGACGTCGTTCTCGACCGGGCGGCCGGCGACGGCGTAGGCGAGCTCGAAGGCACTCCAGCCGTAGGCGCGCCAGTCGGCCAGCTCCAGACCGTCCAGGAACTCACGGACCGGGGCGAACGGATCGCCGTGCCAGGGGCGTTCGACGGTGGTGCCGTCCTTCGTACATCGCACGGTTTCCGGTTTCAATACGACTTCGGCCACAACTCCGCCGGCCACCGACCAGGCGTCCGGCCCTTCGTAGAGGACATAGGTGGAGAACAGGCCCGAGGCGACGAGACCCGTTGCCGCGACAAGTGGATCGACATCCGTGCGCACGGTGGCTGATCGGTAAGAGAAAACCACAGTTCTTCCTCCTGCAGCTGACGACCGAAAACGGCCACTGAAAGGCCGGTAAACAATCGACCGATCCCCGCAGGAGAGAATCGGGAAATGTTGACGTTGCGCTACAAGAAGGCCATCACAGGATGATGCAGCGAAATATGGTCCGCTACATCAGCGCAGCCAGAAGAAGGTTTTGGCATGCGAAAAAAGCCTGCGACGCCGCCCTGAGACAGCACGTCACTCACCCCAGGTCTACAACGCTACCCTGGGTAGCTGAAAATCCCCCGTCAACTCTCCTGAAATCCCCAGGAGTGGTCGAACCGAGGGTTACTCTACCTAACGACTTCGACTCGAATCAACAACTTTCGGCTATGGATCGCGACTTAACTCTGACTTGACCGATCCGACCCCGCCGGCATTATCGCCGCGCCACCTCCCAGCCGACTCGAATTCCCTCCACAGCAACGATGTGATGGCGGCCCGGCGCTTTTGCACGGGGGAGGGCCGGGCCGCCGAGACCCTGTCGGCGACACCATGCGGTGATGCTCGACACGGCCCGCCTCAGAGGGGGACCGGCTCCCTCGCCCAGCCGGCCGGGGCGGCCGTGCACCACCCCGGCTCCGGCTCCCGAGTCGACTCCCGCACTGGATCCCTCCCCTAGTTTTTATACTCGTAAGTCGTACGCGTATAATAACTATACCCCGGGCCCCTGCCGATGTCACCCCCGTCCCGAAGAGCCCAGCACAGCACGGTGATCCGGCCCTCGGTCCGAGCGCGAACCGGACAATTCCACCACTCGGATGGGAGACGCAGGGATGAAGCCCCGTAACGGGCGCAGAGGCAGTGCACGTCGGTCCACGCCCCTCTCGCAGGAGACCATCGTCGAGGCCGCACTGCGCATCCTCGACAGTGAGGGACCTCGGCACCTGTCCATGCGACGGCTCGCCAAGGAGCTCTCCATCACGCCGATGGCCCTCTACCACCATGTGCGCGACAGGCACGAGCTGCTGCTCCTGCTCGTCGCCTCCCGATCCCAGGGCCGCGCCCGGCCGGTCCTGCCCGAGGACCCGCGCGAGAGACTGCTGGCGGCCGCCCAGCTGCTCCACGACGTCCTCGCCCAGTACCCGTTCCTCAACGAGATCCTGGCCTCCCCCGACCTCCTGGCCGTGTCCGCGCTCTGGGTCATGGAGGCCCTGCTCGACGCGGCCGTCGAGTGCGGTCTCACCCCCGAAGAGGCGGCCCAGGCCCATCAGGCCATCTGGCACTTCACGGTCGGTGTCCTTCTGATCCGTACGACCAGCCGTCAGCACCATGCCGAACTGACCCGCCCCACTCAGCGCGAACAGGTCTTCGCCACCCTGTCGCCCGACGACTTCCCTCGCGTGACGGCACTCGCCGGCCGCTGGTCCGCGCTCACCGCGCGGGACAGCCACCGCGAGGCCCTGGAGGACATCGTCGAGGGCCTGCTCGGCGGACGTGCGGCACACCAGGGAGAACACACATGAGCATCGATACGGCACCCATGATCGGAATCCTCGGCGGGTACGGGCGCGTGGGCACGGCCGCGGCCCGCTTCCTCGCCGCCGAGCGCGGCTACCGCCTGCGGATCGGCGGTCGCTCCGCCGAGAAGGCCTGGCGGTTCGCCCGAGAGCTGGGCGACTGCGCGGAGGCCGCGGTGGTCGACGCCCGCGACAACCAGAACCTGACGCACTTCACCCGTGACTGCGTCACCGTGCTCGACTGCTCCGGGACCGCGTTCTCGCTGCACGGCCGGGTGCGCGCCTCGGTCCTCGCGGCCGACGCCCACTACGTGGGCATGACGGACGACGGCGGCTCGCGTACCCCGGCGGGGGCGTGTTCGGCCGTTCTCTTCACGGGGCTTTCAGGCACCCTGGCCGGGTGGGTGCCGCGCTGGATGGCCGAAGGGCTCGACTCCGCGACCCGTTTCAGCGGCTGGTGGGGCGGCCTCGGCGCCATCCCGCCGCACACGGCGGTCTCCTGTCTGCTCGGCAAGCGCCGGGCGGTCGATCTCCCCGGCGACGACCGCCCCGACGCCGCCCCCGTGTGCGGTGGCGAAGGGCCGCGCGCGGAAGCCCGTCCCGGCCCCGTTCCCCAGGAGTTCGGGTCGCCCGCTCCGCTGCCGGCACAGGCCGTCGCCGTCCGCCGCGTCCTCCCCGAGGAGCTGCGGCAACAGGCCTACCTCCTGCGGCTGCGGGAGGCCCACTGGCACGAGGTGCTCAAGGGGCCCGGCGTGCCCGCCTTCCTCGACCGGTTCACCCTGCAGCATCCGGCGGCGGGCGACGGCAGGGCGCTCATGGCCGCCGCCCGGGAGCTGGCCAAGGCGAGTCTGCGGGACGCGGCCGGCAGTTCCCCATATCAAGTGATGTATGGCACGCTTGACGGGCTGACACCCGAGGGCACCCCCGTGCGGCGGAGCGCTCTGCTGCACAGCACGGACGTGACCGGCCTGGTCGGGGTGATCGCCTCGATCACCGCGCACGAGGTCACGAGGGGCCGGGTTTCGCCCGGTGTCCACATCATGGCGGCTACGCTGCCGCCGAGGGCCACAGCCGACTGGATCGTGCGTCACCTTCCGCGGACGACGGCGCAGACGACGGAGGCCCGACCGGTGAACCGGGCATGATGACGCCGGCCTCCTCCCGGCCGCCCGACGCCCGGGAGGAGGCCGGCGACCGGCGCCCACTCCGCACCCGGCACGAGCAACAGGAAGACAGAGGGATGTCGCCTCAGACCCGACGCACCGGCAGGACCGGCCGTCCGCCCCGCCTGTCCCAGGAGGCCATCCTCACGGCGGCCCAGCGAATCCTGGACGAGGAGGGGCCGGAGCACCTGTCGATGCGCCGACTGGCGCAGGAGCTGTCGAGCACGGCGATGGCGCTCTACCACCATGTGCGCGACAAGGACGAGTTGCTGCTCCTCCTGCTCGAGCGCCACGCCCAGCGCTTCCCGCGCCTACGGCTGCCCGCCGAGCCGCGTGATCGCCTGATCGCGGCGAGCCAGGCTCTGCACGACATCCTCGCCGAGTGTCCGTGGATCGTGGAGGTCCTCGCCTCCGACGACCTGATGGCCGTCTCGGCCCTGTGGATCGTGGAAAACATGATCGACGCCGGGATCGAGTGCGGACTCAGCCCGGAGGAGGCCGTCTACGCCTACCGCGTCATCTGGTACTACACCGCGGGCGAGCTCACCATCCGGGTGAACCGCGAGCGGCACCACGCCGGTCTCGAACGACCGCCGCACCGCGACAAGGCCTTCGCTGCGCTGACGCCGGAGGAGTTCCCCCGGCTCGCCGCGCTCGCGGGCCAGTGGGACGAGATCACCACCCGGGACACCCACCACGAGGGCCTTGTGGCCATCGTCGACGGACTGCTGTCGCGGACGGGTGCGGCGCGGAAGGCGACATGACCGTGGGCCCGTGGCACCGCCGTGCACGGCGGTGCCACGGGCCCACGGCCCGGTTTCGCTCAGGCGTCCAGGCTCGCGCGCAGGGCGCGCTTGTCGAGCTTGCCGACGCCCGTCATCGGCAGCGATTCCAGGACCACCAGCTGATCGGGCACCTTGTAGGCGGCGACCCCCCGGCCCCGGAACGCGGCCTGCACATCCCGCAGAGTCGGCGGATGCGCGCTGTCCTTGGGTACGACACAGGCGCAGGTCCGCTCCCCCATCAGGGGGTCGGGCAGAGCGATCACGGCGGCGCCGACGAGCGGGAAGGCAGCGAGCAGATGCTCCTCCACCTCCAGCGTCGGCACCTTCTCGCCGCCTCGGTTGACCACGTCGTTGATTCTTCCGACGACCTCGAAGTTGCCCTCGACGGTGCGGCGCACCAGGTCACCCGTGCGGTAGAAGCCCTCCTGCGTGAACCGGGTACGGTTGCGCTCCCCCGCGCGGTAGTAGCCCCGCAGGGTGTACGGCCCGCGGGTGAACAGCTCCCCCGTCTCACCCGGTCCGGCTTCGCTCCCGTCCTCCCGGAGCACCCTTACCTCGTCGGCCGGTGACAGCGGTCGCCCCTGGGTGTGGACGATCACGTCCTCGGGGTCGTCGAGCCGGGTGTAGTTGAGCAGTCCCTCGGCCATCCCGTACACCTGCTGAAGCGTGCAGCCGAGGGCCTTCGGCACCTGGCGTGCCGTCTCCAGGTCGAGCCGGGCGCCGCCCACCTGGAGGACCCGTAGGGAGGACAGGTCGTGGTCCGTCCACTCCGCCGCGTCGAGCCACAGGGGCACCAGCGGGGGCACCAGCGAGGTGATCGTCACGCCGGCCCGCTCGATGAGCGGGAAGCACACGTCCGCGGTGGGCGCCGGGGCGAGCACGGCCGTTCCTCCGGCGCGGAGCGTACCCAGTACGCCGGGGCAGCCGAGCGCGAAGTTGTGCTCCACGGGCAGCGCGGCGAGATAGACGCTGTCCGGCCCGACACCGCACAGCCGCGCGGTCTCCCGCAGTTGGTACGCGTAGTCCGCGTGTGTCCGCGGTATCAGCTTCGGCGGTCCGGAGGTGCCGCCGGACAGCAGGAACAGCGCGACGTCCTCGGGGTCCGGCGAGGGCAGGGCGACGGGATCGCCGTCGACGGAGGACAGGGCGGTGTACGGGCCCGGATCACCCGCCACGAACACGTGCCGGAGGCTGTCCGTCCGGTCGAGCACCTCCCGGGCGACGAGCCGGAAGTCGCAGTCGAGCACCCGTTCCGGGCAGACATAGGCCACCGCCCCGGACGTGGTCACGAGGTGGGTGATCTCCGTTGTGCGGTGTGCGGGCAGGGCGTACACCGGCAGGATGCCGGTCCGGAAGAGCGCCAGGCTCAGCACCACGAGGTCCACGTCGTTGGGGAGTTGCACGACGACCCGGTCGCCCGGTGTCAGCCCCGCGCGCAGCAGGCCGGCGGCCATGCGGTCGGCCCTCCGGTCGAGCTCCTCGTGAGTCACGCTGCCGGCTGCCGTCACCAGGGCGGTCCCGGCCCGCTCCTCGGGTGTCCGCGCGAGCCAGGTCCCGAGAACGTCCGTGTTCCAGTACCCCTGCTCCCTGTACGTGCGAGCCACCGATTCAGGCCAAGGCACGCAGCCCTCTTGCATGGGAATCCTCTCTCCTCCATGACGGATGGTGGTGTGCGGCCGACGGCGCGTCACGGTGTGCACGGCCAGGCGGCAGTCTCGGGCAGCGCTGCCCGTGCCGCCCCGAAGACGCACGGGAGTACGGTCGCGCGCCGAGTCTCCAGATAGAAGTGGCCGCCCGTGAAGACCTCCACCTCGCAGGTCCCGGCGGTGACCTCGCCCCAGGCAGCGGCCTCGTCGGCGGTGACCTCCGGGTCGTCGTCGGCGTACAGCACGGTCACCGGGATGCCCAGCGTGCCACCGGGCAGCGGCCGGTAGGTCTCGATGAGCCGGTAGTCGCTCCGGATGGTGGGCAGCAGGGCTTCCAGCAGGGCGCTGTTGCCCATGACCTCCTGGGCGGTACCTCCGAGCCTCCTCAGGTCGGCGAGGAGTTCCCCGTCGGTGGCGCGGTGGAGGGCGCCGCCCCGGGTGCGCGAAGGGGCGGGCTGGCCGGAGACGACGAGCGCCGCCGGCGGGCGGCCGGTGACCGCGAGCCTGCGTGCGGCCTCGTAGGCCACCGCCGCGCCCATGCTGTGCCCGAAGAAGACGGCGGACGCGAGTTCGCCGGCGGTACACGCCCCGGTCAGTGCCGGGACGAGGTCGTCCAGCAGGCTCTCCATGTCCGTGGCGGCCGGCTCGTCGAATCGGTCGCCGCGGCCGGGGTATTGCACCGCGTACACCTCGACGTCCCACGGGGCGTCCAGGGACCAGTCGCGATAGCCGCCTGCGGCCCCACCGGCGTGGGGGAAGCAGATCAGCCGGGAGCGCGCGTGTGTGCGCCGGGAGAACACGCGCAGGGCCGAGGACGAACGGTGGTCCAGCGGTATCACAGCTCGCCCTCCTCGAACTCCTCGGACGGGCCGCCCGCCGCTCCCACCGGGTCGCCACCCGGATGCGGGTCCAGACCGTGCGCCGCCCTCAACTCGCTCACGAGCGCGGCCATTCCGGCCACGGTCGGGGCCCGCAGCACATCGCGCATCGGCAGCTCGACGCCCAGCCGGCCGCGGATGGCGGCCACCAGGCGGGTCGCCGTCAGGCTGTCCCCGCCGAGGGCGAAGAACCCCGCGCCACGCGCGGTCACGGGCGCGCCGAGTACGCGTGCCCAGAGCTCAGCCACCGCCTCCTCCACAGGGCCACGCGGGGGATCGTCGACGCCCTCGGCCGGGGCGGCGGCTTCCGCAAGGGCCCGCTCGACCCGCCGCCGGTCCACCTTGCCGTTGGCGCTCAGCGGCAGTTCGGCCAGGCCGACGAGGGAACCGGGGATCATGTGCGCGGGGAGCCGGTCGACGAGCCAGGACCGTATCGCCGCCGGGTCGGCGGTGTGGTCGGCACGCTCCGCTCCGGGGCACCCGGCAGTGATCAGAGCCACGCCGTCGGGCTCGCGCCTGGACACCTCGACACCGGAGAATCCGGCCCGTTCCAGGGCCTCCAGCCACCGCGTCACGTCAGCGGCCGGGGACGGGACCGGCACCGTCGGGATCGCCAGCGGGGAGGCCTCCTCGCGCGCGACGAGGAACAGCCGGCCGGCGGGCCTGCCCAGCAGGGCCAGCGTGCGCGCGGCCGCGTCCGGGTCCGGCTCCCGGCCCAGTGCGTCGTTCGCCACGAGGACGTCGAAGGCCGCGAGCCTCGACTCGGGTACGGCGAAGGCGTCCTGACGGGCGGTCCGTACGAGGTGCGCTGAACCGGCGAGCCTGGCCTCGGCGGCCTGGGTCCGTGACTCCCGGGGATCGAGCAGCACGTAGTCGACCGTGCCGGGCTTGATCCGCTCCAGCAGCGCGGCGGCGGTCCTGCCGCCCGCGCCGGCCCACTCGGCGATGTCGACCGTCCGGGCCCCGTCGGTCCGCAGCGCCTCCACGTCCTGTGCGACGGCGTCCAGGCAGGCGAGGACGCCGGGCAGTACGAGGGCGAGCCCGTCCGGAGACAGGACGGGGTCGTCGGCCAGGGCGTCGATGTCGGCCGTGCCGGCGAGCACCGCCGTCAGCAGGGGGATCGCGCCGGCCCAGCCGTCCACGACCGGCTGGAGGCAGGTGCCGGAGATCCGGCCGCGCAGCGCGGCGGCCCGTTCTCCGTCGCGGACCAGAGTCCAGCGGGGGCCGCGGGTCACGGTCCCGGCCGAGCGGCTCAGAACCTGCCGTTCCCGCAGAAACTCCAGCCAGGAGTCCAGGTGTCGGCGCCCCGCCTCCGCCACCGGCAGCGCGTCCTCCCCGACGGGCTGGTCACCCGGGCCGAGCAGGGAGTCGAGCAGAGCGGCGAGAAGCGTCTCGGTCAGCTCCGCTTCCAGCTCGCGGGCCTCCCGCCCTCGGCCGGCGTCGATCGGTACCGTGGCGGCCGGGGACGGGGCGGGGGCCGGGGCAGGCAGGAAGGCCGCCGCGATCTCCCGCGTCCGGTCACCGACGACGGCGGCGAGGACGTGCGAGACGGCGGGGTGCGTCTGGAGTACGGACTCGATCTCGCCCAGCTCGACGCGGAATCCGTTGATCTTGACCTGGTGGTCGATGCGGCCCAGGAACTCGAGTGTGCCGTCCGGCCAGTAGCGTCCCTGGTCGCCGGTGCGGTACCAGCGCCCGTCCGGCACACAGGGGAAACGCTCCCTCGTCAGCTCGGGGTCGCCTCGGTAGCCCTGCGCCACGCCGGCGCCGCCGATCCACAGCTCTCCGGGCACCCAGTCCGGGCAGTCCCGGCCGTGCGGGTCGACCACACGGAACCGCTGGTTGGCCAGTGGCCTGCCGTACGGAATGGACCGCCAGTGCGCGGGCACGCCGGTGACATCGTGGGCGTTGGACCAGATCGCGGCCTCGGTGGCGCCACCGAGGGCGACCAGCCGGCACCGGCCGTCCGTCGCACGGTCCAGTCGCCCGGGCAGGTCGAGACCGATCCAGTCGCCCGAAAGCAGCGCGAGGCGCAGGGTTCCCGGAAGAGACGCCCCGTCGGACGCGGTGAGGAGCATGTCCATCAGCGCGGGCACGGAGTTCCACACGGTGACGGCGTGGCGCTCGCAGAGCGCGAGCCATCGGTGGGCGTCGCGCCGGTCGTTCTCGTCGACCAGCACGAGAGCCCCGCCCTCGGCCAGCGGGCCGAAGACGTCCCACACCGAGAGGTCGAAGTCCAGGGCGGAGACGGCGAGAACACGGTCCTCGGGCCCCAGCCCGTAC
This sequence comes from Streptomyces roseochromogenus subsp. oscitans DS 12.976, assembly GCF_000497445.1. Classification (NCBI taxonomy): domain Bacteria; kingdom Bacillati; phylum Actinomycetota; class Actinomycetes; order Kitasatosporales; family Streptomycetaceae; genus Streptomyces; species Streptomyces roseochromogenus. The sequence continues at coordinate 3,043,019 of NZ_CM002285.1, forward strand.
CGCTCGTCGATCTCCTCCACGGTGTTGACCGCGGCACGATGGCTGACCTCGACGCCCTTGGGCGTACCGGTCGAACCGGAGGTGAAGATCACGTAGGCGGTCTCGTCGGCGGAGACGCCCACCGGGGCGTCGAGCGGTGCCGCCCGGAAGGCCTCCGCGAGGGACAGGACGGGAGCCTCGGATGCCGGTGAGGGCGCCGCGCCGGTGCCGTCCAGGACGAGTACGCAGCGGCTGAGTGCATGGATGCGGTCCCTGCGCTCGGCCGGCTGGTCGACGCCGACGGGTACGTACGTACCGCCCGCCGCCAGGATGCCCAGCACCGCCGCGATCTGGTCAGGGCCCTTGGGCGCGGTGACGACAACCGGGCTGCCGGGCCCGACGCCCCGTGCGGCGAGCGCACCGGCCACGCGCAGCGCGCGCTCCGCCAGTTCGCCGTGGCTGAGACGGCCGTTCTCCCCCCAGAGCAGCGCGGGCTCGCCGGCCCGGTCGGCAGCCCGCTCGAAGAACGCCTGGTGCAGGAGGCGACCGCTCTCCCGCCGGGTCACAGAGTTCACCTCGGCGCGACATCGGAGCTGGGACTCGGGCAGGGGTATGTCCGGCGGAAGGTTCCAGTCGGCGGTCGCCAGGCGCCGCACCAGGCCGGTGTACGCCGCGAACATCGTGTCGATCACGCCCTCGGGGAACAGCGCCTCAACGGCGTCCCAGGCCAGTGACAGGCCACCCTCGCGGGTGCCGTACACCTGGTGGTCGAGCCAGACCTGGGGGGTCTGGGAGACCATCCAGGACAACTCGCCGAAGTGCGCGGCGAAGTCGTCGGGCACCAGGGGCGCGTCGAGGTTGCAGGCGAAGACCACGGGCGCCGTGCGCGGGGTTCCGGTGTCGGTGCGGACGAAGTCGCGCAGCACGTCGACCCCGGTGTACGCGGCGTGACCGACGTCGTCGTGCAGGCGCGACTGGATCGCGCGGGCCCGGTCGGCGAAGCCGTCGGCACCGGACAGGTCGACGTCGAGCAGCAGCAGGCTGGTGAAGTCGGCCACGATGCGCTCGATGTCGGGGTGGAGGCCCTGATCGCGGTCGAACAGCGGGATGTTGAGCAGGAACCGCTGCTGACCGCTCCATCGCATCAGGATCTCGGAGAAGGCGGTGACCAGCAACACGGCCGGAGTGAGGCCGTGTTCGCCGGCCTTCCGCTGAAGGGCCGTCCACTCCTGCGGAGTCAGGGTGGCCCCCCGCCGTACGAACCGGGGCACCCCGATCTCGCCGGGGTCCACCGCCAGCGGGAGGGCCGGCCCGCCGGGGAGTTCCGGCAGGCGCCGCTGCCAGTACTCCCGCGCGCGCTCACGCCTGGCCGCCCGCGGGGCAGCGGTGTCCGCGATGTACTGCGGGAAGGTGTACCGCAGTTCGGCGACACCCGCCGGGTCGGCGTAGAGCGCTGCCAGGTCGGACAGGAGGAGCCGGATGCTGTGCACATCGGCGACCAGCAGATCGGCGTTGACGTGGATGCGTTGCGCCCCACCGGGGCGGAGGCTGAGCTGGACATCGAGCACCTCCCCCCGGGCGACGTCGAGCACCCGGTGGGAGAGACGTTCACGCAGATCCACCAGGGCGGCCTCGGCAGTGTCGGCCGGGAGGTCCGTGACGTCGTGGACCGTCAGGCCCGGCCAGGTGGCGCTTTCGGCCAGGCGCTGTGTCCCGTCGTCCGCGAACGAGGCACGGAGCATGGGGTGTCTGCGGACCAGAGCCAGCACGGCTCGCTCAAGGCGGTCGGCCACCACGTCCCGGGTGTCGATCTCCAGATAGGCGTGGCAGCCGACGCCGCCGAGCGGTCGGTCGGTGCCGCGGCCGATCCAGTAGGCCTGCTGGACGGGTGTCAGCGGGAAGGGCTCACGCTCGTCGACGGGGGCGGAGGCAACGGCTTCTGGCTCCGGCTCCGCCCCAGACGCCTCCACGCGGACCGCCTCGCGCGAGGCGAGCAGTCCGTACCAGGCCCGGAGCCGCGGGTCCTGTGCCATCTCGGTGAAGTCCACGCCCGCGCCCGCCCGGTTCATCCGGTTCACCAGCGCCATCAACTGAAGGGACTGCAGACCTAGTTCGAAGAGGTTCGCGTCGTCGTCATCGGGGCCCAGTTCGACCCCCAGCAGCGCGGCGACCTCTCTGCGGAGATCGACCGGCTGCCCTGCCGTGCTACGTGACATCCCTACCCCCGTGTTCGGATGGTGTCTGACTGGCGAGCGCTCGCCAGTCGTGCCTTCATGCCGCCGCGTCTGCGGCGATTCTCCAGAATTCGGCGTATCGGCCGCCGCGCCGGACGAGTTCCTCATGGGTCCCCTGCTCGACGATCCGGCCGTCATCGAGGAACACGATCAGATCGGCATTCTCGACCGTGCTGAGGCGGTGGGCGACCATGATGACCGTACGGCCCGCCATGAGCCGGTCGAGGCCTTCCTGAACGGCCGCCTCGCTCTCCGGGTCGAGGGCCGAGGTGGCCTCGTCGAGCAGCAGAACGGGGGCGTTCTTCAGCAGGGCCCGGGCGATCGAGACCCGCTGCCGCTCACCTCCGGACAACGCGGCGCCGCCCTCGCCGACCTGGGTGTCCCAGCCGTCGGGGAGCCGGTCCACCACCTCGTCCAGGGACGCCGCGACGGCCACGGCCCGCACCTCCTCGGCAGTGGCGTCGGGCCGGCCGATCCGCACGTTGTCCTCGATGGTGCCCTCGAAGAGGTAGACATCCTGGAAGACCATGGACAGGCGGGACATCAGCTCCTCGCTGTCGATGTCCCGTACGTCCACCCCGCCGAGGCGCACCACGCCGGCGTCGACGTCGTGGAACCGGGCGACGAGCTGGAGCAGCGTGCTCTTACCGGCGCCCGATGACCCGACGACGGCGACCCGCCGGCCCGGCTCGACCTCCAGGGAGAGTCCGTCGAGCACACGGCGGTCGCCGCGCTGGAAGCAGACCGACTTCAGCTCGACGCCGTCGTCGAGCGGGACCGTCGGCCGTTCGGCGCGCGGCAGCGGGGGCTCGGTCAGGACGGCGTCGATGCGCTCGAGTTCGCCTCGGGAGACCCGCATGATGCCGCCCAGGTCGGCGAGGGACAGCAGGGGTTCGACGCAGCGGGCCGCCAGGACCATGATCGCCAGCAGCTCCGGGGCGCCGAGGCTGCCGTCGAGCGTCAGATGGACGCCCAGGGCGAGTACTGCGGTGAAGACGGCCTGCACGGAGAACGTGAGGCCGAGCATGCCGGGCACGCCGCTGAGGGCCGCGCGCCGGCCGCTGCGCCACTGCTGGTGCAGGGCGTCGTCGAGGAGTCCGAAGCGCTCGCCCGTCCGACCGCCGGCGCGCAGCACCGGCTGGGCGCGGACGAACTCCACGACGCGGCCGGCGGCCTCGTCGCTGCTGCGCGCCCGCTCGGCGTCCTGGCGGGCCGTGGCCTTCGAAGTCCAGCGCTGTACACCGGTGATGACCGGCACGGCGACGAGGCCGGCCAGGGCGAGACGCCACTCGAAGAAGAAGAGGACCACGACCACGGACAGCGGGATGAGGACGGCGTTGATCAGGGGCCGGAGCCGGTGGGCCGGTACCGACATGACCTCCATCACGCTCCGGCTGGTGAGCCCGGAGACGTCCCCGACCCGGCGGGGGGTGAACCAGCCCAGCGGCAGTCCGGCGAGGTGGTCGCCGAGGCGGTGGTGCAGTCCTCTGGAAAGCTCACCACCGGTGCGGAACCCTGACTTGTCGCTGAAGTAGCCGAGGACCGAAGTGACGAGGACGGCCAGGGCGAAGGCGGCGAGCCACGGCCAGGCGTGCCGCGCGCGGCCGTCGAGCAGGGCCCGCAGCAGCGGGATGAGAAGCGCGTAGGACAGACCCTCCACGACGGCGCAGACGGACATCAGCGCGACGGTTCGGCGCAGGGGGCCCGAGTGCCGCTCGCCCAGGACCCGGAGCAGCAGGCTGATCATCGGTGGATCTCCCTCTTCTGGCCGGCACGCGCGCGCTGGGCACGCCACATGGCGGCGAACTTCCCTTTCATGTCCAGCAGTTCGCGGTAGGTTCCGCTCTCCACGATCCGTCCGTCCTCCATGACCACGATCCGGTCAGCCCGGGCAACGGTCTCCAGACGGTGGGCGATCACCAGTTGCGTGCGGCCCCGGACGAGGTTCTGGAGGGCGGCTCGGATCTCGGCCTCGGTCTTGGCGTCGGCGAAGGACATGGCCTCGTCGAGGACCAGCACCGGGGCGTCCACGAGCAGGGCCCGGGCGATGGAGAGGCGCTGTGCCTCGCCGCCGGAGAGGCCCACGTCCTCGCCGATCACGGAGTCGTATCCGCGGGGCATCTCCTGGATGCGCTCGTGGATGCCCGCCGCGCGTGCCGCCCGCTCGACGGCGGCGCGGTCGGCCTCCGGCACGGCGAGGGCGATGTTCTCGGCGATGCCTGCGCGCAGCAGCCGGACGTCCTGGAGGACGAAGGAGACGTGGCGGTACAGCTGTTCACTCGGGATGTCGCGCACGTCGACGCCGCCGAGGAGTACGGAGCCGCTGGTCGGGTCGGAGAAACGCGGAACCAGCTGGGCCAGAGTGGACTTGCCGGCGCCCGAGGGGCCGACGAGCGCGGTGGTGGTACCCGGTTCGAGGACCAGGTCGATCTCCTGCAGCACCGGGTGGCCGGAGTCGTAGGCGAAGCCGACGCCGCGGAACTCCACACGGTCGCCGTGCGGTTGGGCCGGCGTGGCCGGCTCGGGCAGCGGCGGTACGTTCAGCATCGCCCGGATCCGCTCGGCGGACCGCTCCGCGGCGTGCACGTTGTCCATGCCGTGGCCGAGCGCGGCGATGGGCGCGGTCAGCGCGACGGCGAGCAGCGGGAACGGCAGCAGGTCGGCGGGCGGCATGGCGTCGGCCGCGATCAGGGCCGTACCGCCGGCGAAGACGAGCAGCAGGACGAACGGCGGGGAGAGCACGAGTGCGGCCAGCGAGGCGAGGCCTGCCGCGCCCGCCACATAGGTGAGGAAGAAATCGGCGAAGGCGTCCGCGGCCTGACGGTAGCGCCGGTGCGCCTGCCCGCCGCCACCGAAGGTCTTGACGACTGAGATGCCCTCGACGAACTCCACGGAGGCGGCGCCGATACGTCCCATGGCCTCGCCCATCCTGCGGCCTTCGCGCTGCCGGTCCTCGCTCTGCAGGAGGCGCTGCAGCAGCAGGCCGAGCAGGACCGGCACGAGCGCGACGAGGGTCAGACGCCAGTCCACCCAGGCGAGATAGACGAACGAGGCGAGCGGGACGACGACGGCGGCGGTGGCCTCGACGGGCGCGTGCGCGATGAGATGGTGGAGTTGGTCGACGTCGCCCTGCACCACGCCGTTGATCTCGCCGGAGCTGCGGCGGGAGTACCAGCCGAGCGGCACCTTGCCCAGGCGCTGGGCGAGCAGCCGCCTCAGCGACAACTGGAGCCGGCCGTCGACGAGATGCGCGATGCCGCCGGATGCCGCGGCGAGCACGACGCGGACGAGCAGACCGGCGACGCCGATCCAGACGGCGAGCCAGGCGGCGTCGTGGTCCACCGGCCCCGGCGTGAGCAGCACACGGCCGAGCTCGACCACCGCGATCAGCGGCGCGAGGCCGGCGAGGGAGCTGACGATCTGGAGGACGAAGACGGCGACGAGGCTTGTGCGGTAGGGGCGGAGCAATCGCAGGAGCACCTGCCTGGAGGTCGCGGCCGGACCGCCCGGGTCGTTCTCGGCGACGCCGCCGTCGGCCACCTCCCCGCCGTCGGCATGCAGACCCTCTGCCGTGACCATGGGATTCTCCACCTTTCGGGCGCGACCGTCCGGCCCGGGAGCGGGCAGCGCTGCCACGACCGGACGGCAAGATCCATGAAGACGACAATAACTTTACACGTATAAGAACCCGCCCCGCAAGCGCGGTGAGACGCTTCGCCGGGCCACGTCAGAGGCCCTCGGGGCGTGCTCCGCAAGGGGATTCGCGGCGCGCAGAATCCGTCCAGACGATGCCCAGAAGCCGTCTGAAAGGATCGCGGGAGCCTCGATCTGCGGCAGCCATGACCTCACACGGGAAAGCTGGGACGCGTGCGCTTTCTACTTCTGAGCGGGCTCGGGCCCGCAAACCTCAATTCCCCCTATCTGGAAGGTTCGCTATTCACGGCGAATCCTTCCGACGCGGCCAGGGAGATGCTCCGGAGGGCCGGAAGCGCCGACCTGGATCTGGGGCGGCTCGCCTTCACCCAGCACGGGCGGGAGTACGCCCTGCTCAGGCCGCGTTCGGACACGACGCCGCACCTCACGACGGTCACCCTCCTGTCCATTCTGGAGAACAGCGGTCACGGCTTCGAGCGCGTCGACCTGGCCGATGTCTGGGAGGGGCGCGCGAAGGCGCCTGAGGGCGACGTGGACGTGGTGCTCCTGTCGACGACGTACATCTGGAACAGTCCGATCCTGGGCTCGGCCGTGCGGTGGGTGCGGGAGAATCTCCCGGGCACGCGGATCGTGGCGGGCGGGCAGTTCACCAACCTCAAGTTCATGTCGGCCATGCGCGACTTCCCGGAGATCGTCGCGGTGGTCCGCGGCGACGGCGAGATCGCCCTGCCCAAGACCCTGGACGCGCTGGCGGGAAGGGGCGAACTGAGCGCCGTACCCAACCTTGTGTGGCGCGACGGGGACAACATCCGCATCAATCCCACCGAGTACGTCGACATCGACGGCTTCCCCTCGCCGCGCGTCCTCGGCAAACAGTCGATCGTGCCCTACGAGTCCATGCGGGGCTGCCCCTTCGACTGCAAATTCTGTTCGTTTCCCGCAGCTTCACCCAAGTGGCGATACAAATCCGCCGAGAAGATACGTGACGACTGGATCGCCTATGCCGATCAGAACGGCGCGGACGTCATCTCGGCGATGGATTCCACCTTCACCATTCCACCGACCCGGCTGCGCCGGCTGCTGGAAATCCTCCCGGATTCGGGTATACCGAGGTGGGAGGGGTTCAGCCGGGCCAACACGATCAATTCGGCGGAGCTTGTGGCAGGCCTCAAGGCCTCGCACTGCTTCCAGCTGCACATCGGTTTCGAGTCGATGAACGACGGCACGCTGAAGCGGATGAGCAAGCGGGTCTCGGTGAAGCAGAACCGTCGGGCTGTCGAGCTGCTCAGCCAGAGCGGGCTGTCGTACTACGGTCTCTTCATCGTCGGATACCCGGGCGAGGACCCGGGGATGTTCCAGGACACGCAGGACTACCTCCTGCGGGAGTACTCCGGGCACTACGCGCTGTCCAAGTTCTCCATCACCGACGAGACCATGCCGCTCTGGCAGGACCGGGAGGAGCTGCAGATCGTTGCGGACGATCCCACCGACCCCGCCTCGCCCTGGTCCCACATCGGCATGGACAGCGCGCAGGCCGCCCGGTTGCAGAAGGAGACCCTCGACAAGGTACGGCTCACCAACGACAAGGCCGTGCTCAGTCTCTGGCAGCACGACTACCAGCACTGGCTGATGCCCCGTCATGACCACTCGACCAACATCGCCGTGGAGAAGTGCCTGGAGCGGATAGGCATGGCGCCGGTCGACTACACCGACCCGGACGAGGGGGCCGCGGTCATCCGTGACAACCTCCACCGGCTGAAGGACTTCGGCGTCGAACTCGCGCCGGCGGGCCGGAAGCTGGTGTGCGAGCCGGTCTGAACCTCCCGGGAGACGGACGACGGCGCGGCGGCCCG